>SLDI01000413.1:0-18058 GCA_007125385.1 Phycisphaeraceae bacterium
CGCCGGCGGCGTGCGCTGCCGCGGCGTCCAGGGGCAACTGAAGGCATGCGGTCTCTCCTCTTCCCGACACCGGGCCCCGAGGCAGGGACCGGGACTCGCCCCATCGGTTCAATATACGACGGAAACGACAATATGTAAGCGCCGATCGCTGACTTCCGTGTCCCGGGCTTCGCGCAGGGCCACGCCGTAGTCGGCGCGGAGAGCGAGGTTGTGCTTGTAGGTGAACTCGACACCGACGCCCGTGCCGAAGAGGGTGTGCTCGTCGGGGGCGAAGGCGGCCTGCTCGTAGGTCCAGACGCGGCCGACGTCGACGAAGCCGCGGAGCATGAGGTTCCAGTCCGGCCGGCCGTAGACCGTCTCGGGGCGGAAGCGGAAGGGCCGGCCCAGGAGCAGGCTCTGGTCGCGCGGGCCCGGGCGGAGCAGGCGGGGCAGGTGCAGGCGGTACTCGGCGGTGGCGACCAGGCTCGAGTCGCCGGGCAGGATGGCCTCGGGATAGCCCCGCACGGTGTGCAGGCCGCCCAGCGTCTGCTGGAACTGCGGCGCGAGCCGATTCCGGAACGAGTACTGGCCGCGCACGCTCAGGGCGATCTGGTGCGCCAGGGTCGAGGAACCGGGCGTGGACGGGTCGTCGAAGGCGGCGCGGTTGAGCACCGGCTCGAGGAAGAAGGCGTGGCTGAGCTCGCCGGTCAGGAGCATGAAGTCCCGGTCCCGCTCGCGCAGGCCCATGCGGCCGAGCTGGCGCATCTCGTTGAGGTCGGTGCCCGCGACGCCGGGCAGGTTATGGCTCCATTGCAGTGAGCCGAACGTCTCGGCGACGTCGGTGCGGCGCTCCAGTTCCAGGGCGACGGTGGGCAGGAAGAAGGGGGTCTTGCCGTGCTGCTGGAAGAGCTGGTTCTCGACCTCGATGTGGCGGTACTGGGCCCCGACGAGCAGGTCGAGGAAGAGTTGCTGGTGCTGGTGGAGGTTCCAGATGAGGTCGGCGCGGGCGGACCACTGCCTGCCGCGGAAATCCTCGCCGAGCAGGCCGACGTCGCGGGCGGTGAACTCGGAGTAGGCGGCGCCGAGGCGGTAGCGCCAGCGGTGTGCGTCGGGCAGGGGGGCCTCGTAGGAGCCGGTGACGGCGTGGGTGTCCTCGAAGCCGGCGGTGAGGTAGTCGAGCGCCAGGACGTCATCGCGGTTGGTCAGTTGGTGGTGGATGAAGCCGAAGCGCTGGCGCCACTGGCCGATCGACTCGCTGCCGGTGTTGGAGGTCTGGAAGTAGACGAGCCAGGGCCGGCGTTCGCTGACGAGGAAGTCCAGCGCGACCTCGCCGGGCTCGTGGCCGGGGGCGACGGCGAGCTCGACGCGCCGGCCGGGGTGGCGGTTCAGGGCGTAGAGGTATTCGTCGAGCTCGTCGGTGCGCAGCAGGTCGCCGTGCGGCGGGCCGGGCGTCAGCGGAGCGTGTGCGAGGATGCGGCGGTGGGCGGGGTGATTTTCGGGGTCAACGTCGTCGCCGAAGCGCGGCCCGCGCGCCAGCGTGCGGAGCTGGCCGACCGTGGCCGTGTGGATGACGAAGGCGAGGTGGCGCTGGTTGGGCTCGCGCAGGTCCTGGCCGTCGGGGCTGATCTGCTCGGGGGCGGGCAGGGCCAGGACGCCGGAGAAGCCGCGGGCGTTGAGGTGCTCGACGATGCCGGTGCTGATGGTCTGCAAGGCCGAGGCGCCGAAGCGGCGGAGCAGGTCGTCGGAGAGCCCGGCGAGGGTGACGGTGACGACCCGGTCGGCCATGGCCGGGGCCACGTAGTCGCCCTGCTCATCCAGGCCCAACTGGAAGCGTCGGTTGCGCAGCTCGTCGACCGGTGGCAGGCGCGGGTCGGGCCGCAGGTAGATCACGGCGAAGTGGTCGATCTCAAAGCGGGGACCATCGTCGCGGGCCGGCGGGTCGGGCGCGTCAGGCTCGGGGTCGGGCTCGGGCGGCGGGTCGAGCGGCGCCGGCGTCGGCGGAGCCGGGGGCAGTTGGCGGATCGGGCCCTCGTCAGCGCCGGCGGGAGCGATCGAGGCGATCACACCCGTCAGGGCGATCGTCGCCGCGAGCAGTCGGGCGCGGTGATGGAGGGCTGCGGCGTAGCGTCTCATCGGGTGACCATGAGCGGGGGCAAGGATTGCGCCCCATGGCGATGCGCGGGTTCCCCCTGACGGGTGGGGAGTGTACCGCGGCCAGGCGACAGCCGGCAAAGGAGTGAAAGGCCCGATTATGGCAAAGTTAAGCCAGCGGTGAAAATTCTCTTGACGCCGTTGGCTGCGGTGTTTACCTTGCCCGGGCAAGGGGACTGGGGATTGTCCTACATCCGTGTGATGGCGCTTTTCGCCGTCTCCGAGCCGGGACAGGAGGAACATGTATTCGCGTGCCTTTCAATCGACATGTTGCGGGCGGGGGGTTTGGCGCGAAGCTTCGCGGCGGGGGTTGAAAACCAGCGTAGGAGTCGATCAGAGCGGTGGCTGACCGATGGCCGGTCGGGCCGTCCCGGGGCTTGGGCGGGTCATCGCAGACGTAGTCGGGACGAGTTGATGGCCAGCGATGTTGATGTGTCAGCGCTGACGGAGCCACTATCGGCCGACGCGCCCTGTGGCGAGGATCTGGAGTACGACCCAGCCTTTCTGGAGCTGGTCCAGGCCGCCGAGGGCAGCGACGAGGTGGCGGTCGGCGAGAGCGTGCTCGAGGCCCGCGAGCCGGACTGGCGTGACGTGCGCAAGCGGGCCGAGGCGCTGATGGAGCGTACGCGCGACCTGCGGGTGGCGATGTACCTGGCGATGGCGGAGCTGCGGCTTCAGGGCGTGGCGGGCTTCTGCCGGGGCCTGGCGCTCGTGGCGGGGCTGCTTCGCGAGTGCTGGGACGGCGTGCACCCGCAGTTGGACCCGGATGACGGCTACGACCCGACGATGAGGCTCAACGCCATCGAAGGCTTGCGCAGCGAGAGCGGGTTTCTGCCGGCCCTGCGGGCGGCGCCGGTGGCGTCGTCGGGCTCGGCGCGGAAGTTCACGTTCCGGGAGTTGCTGGCGGTGCGCGGGCTGCTGGAAGGTGTCTCGCTGGGCGAGGAGCAGGACAGCATCCGGTCGGAGCTGGAGCGGGCGCTGGCGGGCGACCCGGCGGCGGCGGGGGCGAGCGCCGCGGAGCTGGACCGGGCGATGGAGCTGATCGGGCAGATCGACGCGGAGCTGATGGAGCGGGTGGGGGCGGGCGCGGCGCTGGACTTTGCGCCGCTGACGACGCTGCTGGAACGGATGCGCAGCTCGCTGGGCGACGTGGAGCCGGTGGCGCTGGAGGCCGACGCGGAGCCGATGGAGGATGGGCAGGGGGGCCTGGACGAGCCGGCGGCGGTCGAGGCGGGAGGCGGGGCGTCGTCGTCGGCGGGGGCGGCGCGGCCGGGGCTGCCGGCGGCGCTGGGCTCGCGTGAGGAGGTGTTGCGCGCGATGCAGTTGATCTGCGATTATTACGAGCGTCATGAGCCGGCGAGCCCGGTGCCGCTGCTCGTGGGCCGGGCCAAGCGGCTGGCGTCGATGAGCTTTCTGCAGATCGTGCAGGAGATGGCGCCGGAAGGGATGCAGCAGGTCCGGTTCATCGGGGGCGTGCGGGAGGAAGAGGACGAGGAGGAGACGTGATCGCGGTGAGGCAGGCGACCCGGGGCGCGGCAACGATGGCACCACCAACGTAAAGGAACGCAGAGATGGCCAAGTCGAGCAGTCAGAAATTCATCGCGCGCAACCGCGCGCCGCGTGTTCAGATCGAGTACGACCTGGAGACCTACGGGGCCGAGAAGGCCGTGGAGCTGCCCTTCGTGATGGGGGTGATGGCGGATCTGACGGGCAAGGCGGATTCGCCGGACGAGGTGCCTTCGGAGCACGCGACGGCGCGGGGGGCGATCGCGGATCGGAGCTTTCTGGAGATCGACGTCGACAACTTCGACGACCGGCTCAAGGCGATGAAGCCGCGCGTGGCGATGCGGGTGCCCAACACGCTCACGGGCGAGGGAGAGATGAACGTGGACATCACGTTCGAGAGCATGGACGACTTTTCACCGGCGGCGGTGGCGCGGAAGGTCGAGCCGCTGCGCAAGCTGCTTGAGGCCAGGCAGCAGTTGTCGAATCTGCTGTCGTACATGGACGGCAAGGCGGGGGCCGAGGAGCTGGTGGCCAAGGCGCTTCAGGATCCGGCGCTGCTTCAGGCGCTGGCGTCGGCGCCCAAGGGTGAGGGCGGGGGTGAAGGCGAAGGCGAAGACGACGCGAACGCGAAGGAACAGGAGTAATCCACCATGGCAGAGTCACAAGGCCAGACCGAATCGACCGCCGGCTCGCAATCCATCGAGGTCAGCGACTTCGAGGCGCTGCTGAGCAAGGAGTTCAAGACCAAGACCGACTCGGCGCGCGAGGCCGTGACCTCCGCGGTCAACATCCTGGCGCAGGAAGCGCTGGCGAACACCGCGCTGGTGACCGACGACGCGATCAAGACGATCGAGTCGGTGATCGCCGAGATCGACGCCAAGCTCACCAAGCAGATCAACCAGATTCTGCACCACCCGGACTTCCAGAAGCTCGAGGGCACGTGGCGGGGGCTGCATCACCTGGTGAACAACACCGAGACGGACGAGATGCTCAAGATCCGGGTGCTGAACATCGGCAAGTCGGATCTGCACAAGACGCTGAAGAAGTTCAAGGGCACGGCGTGGGACCAGAGCCCGATCTTCAAGAAGATCTACACGCAGGAATACAGCCAGATGGGCGGCGAGCCGTACGGCTGCCTGGTGGGCGACTACCCGTTCGACCACAGCCCGCAGGACGTGGAGCTGCTGGGCGAGATGGCGCAGATCGCCGCGGCGGCGCACGCGCCGTTCATCGCCGGCGCCGACCCCAACGTCGTGGGGATGGAGAGCTGGCAGGAGCTGATGAACCCGCGGGACCTGACCAAGATTTTCCAGACGCCGGATTACGCCGCCTGGCGGTCGCTGCGTGAGTCGGAGGACTCGCGCTACATTTCGCTGACGATGCCGCGGTTCCTGTCGCGCCTGCCGTACGGCTCGAAGACCGAGCCGGTGGAGGAGTTCGACTTTGAGGAGGAGGCCGAGGGCACGGACCACAGCAAGTACACCTGGTCGAACTCGGCGTACGCGATGGCGGTGAACATCAACCGGGCGTTCAAGCTCTACGGCTGGTGCACGCGTATTCGCGGGGTCGAGAGCGGGGGTCTGGTCGAGGGCCTGCCGGTGCACAGCTTCCCGACGGACGACGGCGGGGTGGACATGAAGTGCCCGACGGAGATCGCGATCGACGATCGGCGCGAGGCGGAGTTGAGCAAGAACGGGTTCCTGCCGCTGATTCACCGCAAGAACTCGGACGTGGCGGCGTTCATCGGCGCCCAGACGCTGCACAAGCCGGCCAAGTTCGACGACCCGGACGCGACGTCCAACGCCGAGCTGGGGGCGCGCCTGCCGTATCTTTTCGCGACCTGCCGGTTCGCGCACTACCTCAAGTGCATCGTGCGTGACAAGATCGGCTCGTTCAAGGAGCGCGACGAGGTGCAGCGCTGGCTGACGCAGTGGATCAGCAACTACGTCGACGGCGACCCGGCCAACTCCAGCGAGCGGACCAAGGCCGAGAAGCCCCTGGCGGCGGCGGAGGTCGTTGTCGAGGACGTGGAAGGCAACCCGGGGTACTACTCGGCCAAGTTCTTCCTCCGGCCGCACTACCAGCTCGAGGGCCTGAGCGTGTCGCTGCGCCTGGTCTCGACGCTGCCGTCGGCCAAGGGGGGCGGATGAGCCCGGTCGATCGGCGGCCGCGGCAGGGACATGATCGCTAACCGGTTTCACACCACCTTTGTCAGCAGGAGAAAAAATCTATGGCATTGGACATGTACATCGACATGGGGGACAAGATCAAGGGCGAGTCCAGGGACAGGGACCAGAAGGACAACATCGACGTGCTGGCTTGGAGCTGGGGGCTGAGCCAGACCGGCTCGTTTCACATCGGCGGCGGCGGCGGCGCGGGGCGCGCCAACTTCCAGGACTTCTCATTCACCAAGTACATCGACAAGGCCTCGCCCGCCCTTCAGCAGCACTGCGCCGGCGGCACGCACATCCCCAAGGTCAAGTTCCTGGCCCGCAAGGCCGGCAAGACCCCGCAGAAGTACCTGGAGATCACCTTGGACAAGGTCATCGTCGCCGGCGTCGCGACGGGCGGGTCCAACGGCGAGGAGCGGCTGACGGAAAACGTGACGCTGAACTTCGCCAAGGTCACCTACGAGTACTTCCTCCAGAAGGACGACGGCTCGACGGCCTCCGGCGGCAAGTACACCTACGACATCGAAGCGCACGCCGAGGATTGATCACGGGGCAGACAGACCCGCCGAGGCTTCGGCCTCGTGCGGGGCCTGTTCTGCCGGTGCGTACACGTATGGCCTGGCCCCCGGGCGTGCCAGAGGTGCAGCATGCAGGCAGAGGATCATCTGCGAAACGGCGATCTGGGCCAGGCGTTGACGGCGCTGCAGGAGGCGGTGCGCGACGACCCGAGCGACGCGAAGCTGCGCGTGTTCCTGTTCCAGTTGCTGGCGGTGATGGGCCAGTGGGACCGGGCGCTGACGCAGTTGAACGTCGTGGGCGACATGGACGCGTCGGCGATGCCGATGGTCCACGCGTTTCGGGCGGTGATCGCGTGCGAGGCGTTTCGCGAGCAGGTGTTCACCGGGCAGCGTTCGCCGCTGATTCTCGGCGAGCCCGAGCCGTGGGTCGGGGCGCTGGTGCAGGCCAACGCCGCGCTGGGCGCGGGGCAGGTGGACCAGGCCCGGGCGCTGCGCGAGCAGGCCCTGGCCGCGGCGCCGGCGATCGGCGGTCGGATCAACGGCCAGCCGTTCGCGTGGTTGGCCGACGGGGACGATCGGCTGGGCCCGGTGCTGGAGGTGATCCTGGAAGGGCGGTACTACTGGGCGCCGTGGCAGCGGATCGCGTCGCTGAGCCTCGAGGCGCCGAGGGACCTGCGCGACGTGGTCTGGATGGCGGCGCAATTGCGTTGGACCAACGGCGGCGAGGCGGTGGGGTTCATCCCCACGCGGTACGCCGGCACCGCCGAGGCCGGCGACGATGCGCTGCGCCTGGCGCGCAAGACGGACTGGCGCGAGGCGGGCGAAGGCCTTTACGTGGGGCTGGGTCAGCGCATGTTCGTTACGGATGCGGCCGAACACGCCTTTCTGGAGGTGCGGTCGATCGAGATGGAGGTGGACGAGCAGGCGTCCGCCGCCGCGCCGGCCGACCGGGAGGCGCCCGATGCCTGAGCTGACGCCGATGGACCGGCTCCAGCCGTCGCTGCTGGATCGGCTGACCGACGATCAGCCGCACCGGCGGCAGGAGTCGCGCGAGCAGCGCGTGCTGTCGCTGCGCAAACTGCGTGCGGCGGTGGTGCGCGACCTGGCGTGGCTGCTGAACACCGGGCCGCTGGCGGCGGTGCGGGACCTGTCGGCCTATCCGTTCGTGGAGACGTCGGTGCTGAACTACGGGGGCCCGGACCTGGCGGGGGTCAGCGGCAGCAGCATCGACGTCGGGCAGCTCGAGCGCGAGATCCGCGAAGCGATCGTGCGCTTCGAGCCGCGGCTGATCCCGTCGACCGTGCGCATCTCGGCGGTGGTCGGCGACGAACAGATGGGCCAGCGCACGCTGACGCTGGAGATCGAGGCGGCGCTGTGGGCCCAGCCGGTGCCCGAGCAGCTCTTCCTGCGCACGGAGGTGGACCTGGAGACGGGCGAGGTGGACGTGCAGGAGCAGGGCCATGGCTGACCTGCTCGAATACTACAACCAGGAGCTTCAGCACCTGCGCGAGACGGCGGGCGAGTTCGCCGAGGCCTACCCCAAGATCGCCGGGCGGTTGGCGCTGGACCGGTTCGAATGCGCCGATCCGTACGTGGAGCGGCTGCTCGAGGGCTTCGCGTTCCTGGCGGCGCGGGTGCAGATGAAGCTCGACGCCGAGTTCCCGCGCTTTACGCAGGCGATCTTCGAGTCGCTCTACCCGCACTACCTGGCGCCGACGCCGTCGATGGCGGTGGTGCAGATGAAGCCGGACGTCACGGAAGGCGCGCTGGCGCAGGGCTTCGAGGTGGCGCGCGGCAGCTCGATGCGAAGCCTTCTGGGCAAGGGGGATCAGACGGCGTGCACCTATCGCACGGCCCACGAGGTGAAGCTCTGGCCGCTCGAGGTCGCCGACGCCGGGTACTACACGCAGGAGATCGCCAGCCTCGAGCCACCGGCGGACATCAAGGCGCGGGCGGCGCTGCGCCTGCGGTTGCGGACGCTCGGCGGCCACGCGATGAGCGATCTGGCGCTGGAGGAGCTCGTGGTGCACCTGCGCGCCGGCGGGGAGCAGGCGGTGCGGCTGTACGAGCACCTGATGGCGCATGTCACCGCCGTCGTCGCCCAGCCGGCGCAGCGGCCGGTCGAGTGGCGCGAGCGCGTGGGGCGGCCGGAGGCGGTGGGCTTCGGCGACGACGAGGCGCTGCTGCCGTGCGAGGCCCGCTCCTTTCAGGGCTACCGCCTGCTTCAGGAATACTTCGCGATGCCGCAGCGGTACCTGTTCGCCTCGATCGGCGGGCTGGGGCCGGCGGTGCGGCGCTGCCCGGGCAACGAGCTGGACATCCTGCTGCTGCTGGACGAGGCGGACCCGGCGCTGGGCCACGGCGTCGACGCATCGACGTTCATGCTCCACTGCACGCCGGCGATCAACCTGTTTCAGAAGCGGTGCGACCGCATCCACCTGACGCAGCGCATGTCCGAGTTTCACGTGGTGCCGGATCGCACGCGGCCGCTGGACTTCGAGATCTGCCAGGTGCGCTCGGTGCAGGGCATCGGGGCGCGGTCCGAGGGCGAGCGCACGTTCAACGCGCTGTACGAAAGCAGCGAGTTTCAGCAGTCCGGGCCGCGCAGCGCGTACTACACGATCGCGCGTCGGCCGCGGCTGCTGTCGGAGCGTGAGCGGCAGCAGGGGATGCGCTCGAGCCAGTATGCGGGCAGCGAGGTGTACCTGTCGCTGGTGGATCCGGAGAATCCGCCGTACGACCCGTCGCTGCGTCAGTTGGCGGTCGAGGCGCTGTGCACGAACCGGGATCTGCCATTGCAGATGGCGGTGGGGGCGGGGGCGACGGACTTCACGCTGGAGTCGGGGGCGCCGGTGCAGAGCGTGCGTTGCGTGGCGGGCCCGACGGCGCCGCGGCCGTCGGTCGCCCACGGGCAGGCGGCGTGGCGGCTGATCAAGCACCTGTCGCTGAACTACCTGTCGCTGGCGGCCGAGGACGGGGAGGAGGATGCGGCCAGGGCGCTGCGCGACCTGCTGCGGCTGTACGCGCGCGACGGGGACGACGCGGCGGGGCGGCAGGCGAGGGGGCTGCGTCGCGTCGCGTCGCGGTCGGTGGTGCGGCGGGCGCCGATGGCCGGGCCGATCACCTTCGTGCGTGGCGTGGAGGTGAGCCTGGAGTTTGACGAGACGGACTTTGAAGGCGTGGGCGTGTACCTGCTGGGGGCCGTGCTGGAGCGGTTCCTGGCGAGGCAGGTGTCGATCAACGCGTTCACACAGACGGTTCTGCGCACCCGCGGCCGCGGGGAGGTGATGCGATGGCAGCCACGGATCGGCCGCCGGCAAATCCTGTAGCCGAGCCCGATTTCCGGGCCGACCCGACGCGCTTCGACTTCTTCCATGCGGTGCGCCGGCTGGAGTGCGCGCACGCGGATCGGCCGCGCATCGGCGCCTCGCGGCGCGTGGCGCAGGACCCGGTGCGCTTCGGGCAGCGGCCGAGCATGGCCTTCGCGCCGGCGACGCTCACCGGTGTCGAGAGCGACGGCGAGGATGGGCCGCTGAGGATCGACGTGCAGTTCATGGGCCTGTTCGGCCCGCACGGGCCGCTGCCGGCGCACCTGACCGACTACGCGCTGTCGCGGCTTCAGCACCACCATGACCCGACGCTGCGCCGCTTCCTGGACGTCTTCCACCACCGGATGATCTCGCTGTTCTACCGCGCCTGGGCGACGGCCCGGCCGGAGGTGCACCACGATCGCCCGGGCGAGGATCGCTTTGCCGAGTACCTCGCCAGCCTCGCCGGGCTCGCCGGGAGGGCGGGCGAGCAATCCACCGGCCGGCTGTTCTTCGCCGCCCACCTGGCGATGCAGGCGAGGCATCCGGACGGGCTGGCGGAGACGCTGGCCGCCGTGCTGGGCGTCGACGCGCGCATCGAGGAGTTCGTCGGCCGGTGGCTCGACGTGCCGGAGGAGTGCCGCTGCCAGCTCGGCGGCGCGTCGGAGGACAGCCGGCTCGGCGCCAGCGTCCTGGGCGATCGCGTCTGGGACTGCCAGCACGCGTTCCGCATCGTGCTCGGGCCGATGAGCCTGGGCGAGTATCGGCGTCTGTTGCCCGGCGGCGAGGCGCTCGGCCGCATGGCCGCGTGGGTCAGGCAGTACGCCGGGCAGGAATTGCAATGGGACGTCAAGCTCATTCTGCGCGGCGACGAGGTGCCGCCGACCCGGCTCGACGGCGGGTCCCAACTCGGCTGGACGAGCTGGCTGGGCCGCGGGGGGCCGGACGCGGCGTCGGCAGACCGGGGCGACCTGGTGCTGCGGCCGCGCGACTTTGCCAAGAGGACACACGATGCCTGAGATCAGCCGCCTGTCCCTGTTCAGCAAGCTCAACGCCCTGGCCTACAAGGCCGCCGAGGCCGCGACCGTCTTCTGCAAGATGCGGGGCAACCCGTACGTGGAACTGGGCCACTGGATCCACCAAGTGATGCAGTTGCCCGACTCGGACCTGCACCGGATCGTCGATGCGACGGGGATCGATCACGCGCGCCTGGCGTCGGACCTGACGGCCGCGCTGGACCGCCTGCCGCGCGGGGCGACGTCGATCAGCGACTTTTCGCCGCACCTGGAGCACGCGATCAAGGAGGGGTGGCTCTACGGCTCGCTGATGTTCAACAGCCCGGCGGTGCGCACCGGGCACGTGCTGGTGGGCCTCGTGAGCGACAGCTCGCTGCGCAGTCAGTTGCTGACGATCTCGGGGCAGTTCAACAAGCTCAAGCGCGATCAGTTGACCGAGTCGTTCGATGAGCTGACCGCCGGCTCGCCGGAGCAGGACCTGGCGGCGCAGGACGGCTCGGCCGCCGCCGAGCCGGGCCAGGCCAGCGAGGCCATGCCGCCGGCGGCGATGGGCAAGGGCGAGGCGCTGAAGCGCTTCTCCGTGGACCTGACGCAGCGGGCGCGAGACGGCGAGATCGACCCGATCGTGGGGCGCGACGACGAGATCCGCCAGATCGTCGACATCCTCATGCGCCGGCGGCAGAACAACCCCATCCTCACCGGCGAGGCGGGGGTGGGCAAGACGGCGGTGGTCGAAGGCTTCGCGCTGCGCATTGCCGGGGGCGACGTGCCGCCGAGCATGAAGGACGTGACGCTGCGGACGCTGGACGTGGGCCTGCTCCAGGCCGGGGCGAGCATGAAGGGGGAGTTCGAGCAGCGTCTGCGGCAGGTGATCGACGAGGTGCAGGCCTCGCCCCGGCCGATCATCCTGTTCATCGACGAGGCGCACACGTTGATCGGCGCCGGCGGGCAGGCGGGCACGGGCGACGCGGCGAATCTGCTCAAGCCGGCGCTGGCGCGCGGCACGCTGCGCACGATCGCGGCGACGACGTGGGCCGAGTACAAGAAGCACATCGAGAAGGACCCGGCGTTGACGCGGCGGTTCCAGGTCGTGCACGTGGACGAGCCGAGCGAGCCCAACGCGGTGCGGATGATGCGGGCGATGGCGTCGACGCTGGAGAAGCACCATCGCGTGCAGGTGCTCGACGAGGCGATGGAGGCGGCGGTGACGCTGTCGCATCGCTACATCCCGGCGCGGCAGCTGCCGGACAAGTGCGTGAGCCTGCTGGACACGGCGGCGGCGCGGGTGGCGATCAGCCAGCACGCGGTGCCCGCCGAGGTCGAGGACTGCCGCCGGCGCATCGAGGCGGCGGAGGAGGAGCTGGGCATCATCGACCGCGAGGCGGCGGTGGGCATCGACACGGCGCGGCGCGAGGCGGCGGTGCGTGAGCGGCTGGAAGCCGAGCGCGCCCGGCTGGAGCAGCTCGATGCGCGCTGGCAAGCGGAAAAGCAGCTCGTCGATCGGGTACTGGCGCTGCGCAGCGAGATCCGCGGCGAGGGCGAGCCGGTCGACGAGCCGGTGGCGGCGGCTTCGCAGGCCGGCGGCGATGCCGACGCCGCGGTCGCCGGCGACGGGAGTGATGGCGCCGCCGACCGCGCCGAGCAGATCGCGGAGTTGCGTCGGCTTCAGGGTGAGTTGGCCGAGCTTCAGGGCGAGCAGCCGCTGGTCCTGGCGACGGTCGACGCGCAGGCGGTGGCGTCGGTGGTGGCGGACTGGACGGGGATTCCCGTGGGTCGGATGGTCAAGAACGAGATCCAGGCGGTGCTCAAGCTCGCCGACACGCTCAACGAGCGGGTGATCGGGCAGAAGCATGCGCTGGAACAGGTGGCGCGTCGGATCCAGACGTCCAAGGCGAGCCTGGACAACCCGGGCAAGCCGATCGGCGTGTTCCTGCTGGCCGGGCCGTCGGGCGTGGGCAAGACGGAGACGGCGCTGGCGCTGGCCGAGGCGCTTTACGGCGGGGAGCAGAACGTCATCACGATCAACATGAGCGAGTTCCAGGAGGCGCACACCGTCTCGACGCTCAAGGGCTCGCCGCCGGGCTACGTCGGCTACGGCGAGGGGGGCATTCTCACCGAGGCCGTGCGCCGCAAGCCCTACAGCGTGCTGCTGCTGGACGAGATCGAGAAGGCGCACTCCGACGTGCACGAGATCTTCTTCCAGGTCTTCGACAAGGGGCAGATGGAGGACGGCGAAGGCCGGCGGATCGACTTTCGCAACACGGTGATCCTGCTGACGAGCAACGTCGGCAGCGACCTGATCATGAACATGTGCAAGGATCCGGACCTGATGCCCTCGCCCGAGGGCATTGCCAAGGCGCTGCGCGAGCCGCTGCTGAAGGTGTTCCCCGCCGCGCTGCTGGGCCGGGTCGTGACGATCCCGTACTACCCGCTGAGCGACGAGATGATCGGCAACATCGCCCGGCTGCAGCTCGGGCGGATCGAGCGGCGCATCCGCGAGAACCACAAGATCCCGTTCAGCTACGACGAGGAGGTCGTCAAGCTCATCGCCAGCCGCTGCACGGAGGTGGAAAGCGGCGGGCGGATGATCGACGCCATTCTCACCAACACCGTGCTGCCGCGCATCAGCCAGGAGTTCCTGGTGCGCATGAGCCAGGGCAAGCCGGTCGAGCGCGTGCACGTGAGCGTGGCCGACAACGACTTCACCTACGCCTTTGAGCAAGCCCAGGCCCAGGCCTGACGGGGTTTCGTTCACGCCAGGGAAGAATCCGATGCTCTTGACGAAGGTACAGGACGACACGTTCGAGGTGCGGGAGGTGGTCCAGGACAAACACCCCTCGATCGACGCCGTCTCGACCGAGCAGGAGCTCGTCACCGTCGTCTTCGACAAGGGCTACGAGCAGCGTGCCCGGAAGCTGTTCAAGAGCGCGATGCAGGAGGCGTTCAACAGCGGCGTCGCCCACCGCGTGAAGCAGGGGTTCAAGACGTGGCGGAACGTGAAGGTCAGCAACGTGGACCGCTACGACGTGGCGGAGGTGGCGACCAACGCGGTGCTCGGCACGGTCATCGGCGTGGCGACGGCGCCGATCGGCGCGTTTCCGGCGCTGGCGGGTGTGGTGGTCGCGGGGATGACGGCCGGCTCGGGGCGTGTGACCAGCGTCGGGTTCTCGGAGATGCGGCTGTACCAGCGGCGCAAGGATCTGCGGGCGCGCGATGTAATCGCCACGGCGCTCGAGGAGCTGACCCCCAACGAGGCCGTGGCCGCCGTCGAAGCCGCGGATCGTCACTGGGCCCAGGCGCAGGGCGGCGACGCGGTGGATTTCTCCCATCTTCACCTCGGGCCGGAGAAGCTGGCGTTTCTCAAGACGCGCGAGCACATCAGCGACTGGCGCTGCAACGACTCGTTGCAGTCCAAGAGCTCGGCGATGCGTGACAAGGCCTTCGCCATCGGGGCGAAGAACGGCTACCAGCACAACGCCGAGTCGCGCAAGCTGGTGGCCCGGGCGGATCGGCTGAGCATGAAAAAGTCGACCTACTTCTCATCGCAGCTCGGCGCCCACGTGACGCTGCACGAGGGATACGTCGCCGCCGCCCACGCCACGCTCGAAGCCATGCTTCCCAAGATTTACCGCTCGCTGCTGCACCAGGCGCACTTGAGCGCCAACCACGAGTGCTCCCAACACTGCTGCTTCAGCGAGTCGGAGCTGGCGCGGCTGAACGTGATGGTCGAGCGGTTCGAGAGGCGGCGCAAGCAGTTGGCCGTGCCGCCGCCGATCAAGCCCGAGACCCCGTCGCTCGAATCGGTGCTCAGCGACGCGAGGCAGGCGCTGGACCCGGCGACGGACGACAAGGACTGGCATCAGGCGATGAACGAGCTGACATCCGGGCCCGGCTATCGCCTGGCCGACGCCGCCGCGGAGACCGGCCTGGGCGAGGGCGTCAGCCAGGGCGTGGGCCAGGCGGTGGAGGGGGCGGCGGCGCTGTTGCTCGGCGCCACCGGCGGCGGGGTGGGCGGGGCGCTGCTGGGCAAGGCGTTTGGGATGATCGGCGAGCACTGGACGGTCTCGGTTCCGGCGCGCAAGGAGATCGCCGGGCTCGTCAACCAGGACCATCGGCAGTGGAACGACGATCAGTACCGGCAGAACATGGCGGGCAAGGCCGCCACCGTCTGTTACGCCCTGAAAAAGCTGGGGCACTACCGGGACAAGCTCAACCGCTACCTCCAGGCCGCGTGCGACTTCGCCAACGTCGTCGGCGCCCGGCCGCGGCCGGACGATTCGCTCTCGAAGTGGGCGTCGTGCGACGAGGCGTACCAGTTCGCCAAGCTCTTCTGCTACTGCCTCAAGACGCTGATCAAGTACGAGGCCCACGTGGACGTCGTGCGCATGTACCTGGTGTATTGCGGCATTCGCGCGGCGAGGAAGACGGGCGATGACAACTTCCGCAAGATCGCCGTGGACCCGCGGCATTGGCGCGTGTTCTATTAACCCTGCCGGGGCAGGCGCCCACGCGGCGGCGGCGACGTTTGACCGCCGGCCCGGGCGTGACCAGCGAAGGTGACCGACATGGCGCTGACCCAGAAGGACCGAGTGCTCTCGCTTCAGACGCCGCTGGGCGCGGACGTGCTGCTCGTGGCCGACATGACGCTGCACGAGGCGCTGAGTGAGCCGTTCACGATCGAGCTGAAGCTGCTCAGCGCCGACGGCGAGATCCGGTTCGACCAGATCGTCGGGCACAACGTCACGCTGGAGATGCTCGGCGCCGGCACGTCGACGCGGTACTTCAACGGCTACGTCAACCAGTTCGAGCAGGCCGGCGTGATCTCGGTCAAGGAAGGCCCGGGCCAGCGGCACCTGACGCAGTATCGGGCGACGGTCGTGCCCTGGCTGTGGTTTCTGACGCGCACGGCCGACTGCCGGGTGTTTCAGAACATGACGGCGGTGCAGATCGTGCAGGAGATTTTCCGCGAGCACGGGTTCACGGACTTCGACGACGCGCTGGGCGGGCAGTATCGCACGCGCACGTATTGTGTGCAGTACCGCGAGACGGACTTCGACTTCGTCAGCCGGCTGCTGGAGGAGGAGGGGGTCTACTACTTTTTTGAGCACAGCGACGGCAAGCACAACCTGGTGCTGGCGGACGGCTACAGCTCGCACGAGCCGGTGGCCGGCTATGACGCGGTGCGCTACGCGCTGAGCGAAGGGGCGGCGGCGCGGGAGGACGAGGTGATCCGCACGTGGCAGGTGGCTCAGCACGTGCAGCCGGGCCAGTACATGGTGCAGGACTTCAACTTCCGCAAGCCCAGGCAGGTCTTGCAGTTCAGCTCCGCCGCCGGGCAGTCGACGCCGCTGAGCAACCTGGAGATCTTCGACTGGCCCGGGGCGTTCGTCAACGACGGCGGCGCCGACGACGCCGACAACGGCGAGGCGGACTTCGGGCAGCAGGCCAGCCGCGTCCGGCTCGAGGCGTGGCAGGCCCGGCATGAGCTGGCCCGCGGCAGCGGTGACGTGCGCGGGCTGACGGCCGGGGGGCTGTTCACCCTCGCCGACCATCCGCGCCAGGACCAGAACCGCGAGTACCTGCTTGTCGCCACGACGTGCGCGGCGACCAACGACGCGTTCGGCACCGGCGGCGGCGAGGGGCCGCGCATCGACGTCAGCTTCCAGGCCATCGAGGCGCGCACGCCCTACCGCCCGCCGATGCGCACGTCGCGCCCCCGCGTCGCCGGGCCGCAGACGGCGATCGTCGTCGGCCCCTCCGACGAGGAGATATGGACCGACCAGCACGGCCGCGTCAAGGTGCAGTTCCACTGGGACCGTTACGGCAAGCGCGACGAGAACAGCTCGTGCTGGGTGCGCGTCGCCCAGCTCTGGGCGGGCAAGGCGTTCGGCGGCGTCCACCTGCCGCGCATCGGGCAGGAGGTCGTCGTCGAGTTCCTTGACGGCGACCCCGATCGGCCGATCATCACCGGCCGGGTCTACAACGGCGATCAGCGCACGCCCTACCCGCTGCCCGAGCATCAGACGCGCAGCGGCATCGTCTCGCGCTCCAGCCGCGAGGGCACCGACAAGAACGCCAACGAGCTGCGCTTCGAGGACAAGAAGGACGCCGAGGAAATCCACTTCCACGCCGAGCGCGACTTCAACCGCGTCGTCGAGAACAACGACACGCTCAAGGTCGGCTTCGAGAAGCAGGACGAGGGCGACCAGACAATCGACATCTTCAACAACCAGACCGTGACGATCGGCGATGGCGACGCGCCGGACGGCAGCCAGTCGATCACCATCAAGAACAACCGTACGAAGACGATCCAGGAAGGCGACGAGACGATCACGCTGGACAAGGGCAGCCGCTCGACGACGATCAGCGAGGGCGACGACAGCGTGACGATCTCCCAGGGCGACCAGACGGTGACGATCTCGCAGGGCAACCAGACCGTGACGATTTCGCAGGGCAATCACACGCTCAAGGCCTCGGCCGGCAGCAGCACGATCGAAGCGGGGCAGGGCATCACGCTCAAGGTCGGCGCCAGCGAGATCAGCATCAAGCCCGGCGGGATCAGCATCGACGCGCCGGAGGTTACGATCAACGGCACGGCGAAGGTGGACGTCTCGGCGCCGATGAGCACGGTCAAGGGCGACGCGACGTTGATTCTCAACGGCGGGCTCGTCAAGATCAACTGAACCGGCGCCGCGGCGCCGCATGCGAGCGATGACAATGGCAGGACCGCCTGATGAAGTGCCGCTGCCGCCCGGGGCGATGTCGCCGGACGATCCGCCGCCGGAGGTGCCCGAGGTCCCCGCGCCCTCGGGGCTAGCGGCACGGCTGGGGGACATGCACGCGTGCCCGGAGACGATCGAGGCCAGCCCGCCCATCCCGCACGTCGGCGGGCCGATCTTCACCCCCGGGGCGCCGACGGTGCTCATCGGCGGCATGCCCGCGGCCACGGTCGGGTGCGTGTGCATGTGCGTCGGCGAGCCGGACTCGATCACCCAGGGCTCGGCCACGGTGCTGATCGGCGGCCGACCGGCGGCGCGCGTCGGCGATGGGACGCTGCACGGCGGCACGATCGTCGTTGGCTGCCCGACGGTCATGATCGGCGACTGAGCAGCCGGCAGCCGGTGACGGAGGTGTCTCATCAGCGACGGGTCGCAGGCAGGATGGATCGCCCTGGTCGAAGCGCCGGCGCTGCGCGCCGTGGCGATCGATGGCGCGCCCGCCGGGGCGCCGCTGCGCGTGTGCGTGGCCGTGCGCGAGGGCGATGGCGAGCCGGCGCTGGTGACGCTGCGTGCCCGCAGCGATGCGCGGGTGCACCTGGGCTGCGTCGTGGACGCGGCGGGGCGGGTGCACCGCTGGGTGGAGTTGTGGGTGCAGACGGTGGACGGCCTGGCGCAGACGCCGGCCGGCGC
>SLDI01000342.1:0-5479 GCA_007125385.1 Phycisphaeraceae bacterium
CCCCACCTGAGCCCTTGTACCACCACCACTTACAGCAAGACAGGAACACTCCCCATGCCCGCATCCCCCTCCATCGGCGTCGCGATCCTCGGCTGTGGCGGCTTCGCCGGCATCCACGCCAAACGCCTGCTCGCCCGCGACGACGTGGACATCGTCGCGCTGTGTGACGTCAACGAGGACGTCACGGCGAACTACTGCCAGACCCACCTGGGCACGCTCGACCCCGAGCCGCGGCACTTCGTGGACCGCGCGACGATGTACCGCGAGGCCAGGCCCGACGCCGTGTTCATCTGCACGCCCCACACGCTGCACTACGAGCACGCCAGCGAGGCGCTGGCGCACGGCTGCCACGTGTTCCTGGAAAAGCCGATGGTCACCAGCGCCGAGCAGGCCTATGCGCTGAAGCAGGAGGCCGAGGACGCCGGGCGGATCGTCTTCATCGGGTACAACACGCCCTGCTCGCCGGAGTTCGACTTCATCCGCCAGACGATCCGCAAAGGCACGTTCGGCCGGCTGGAGCTGGTGGCCGGGCACATCTCGCAGGGCTGGAGGAAAGGTACGAAGGGCAAGTGGCGGCAGGACCCGGCGCTGTCCGGCGGCGGCCAGGCGTACGACTCAGGCGCCCACCTGCTCAACAGCCTCGTCTGGTCCGTCGAGTCGAGCCCGGCGTCGGTCTACGCCTTCATCGACAACCTCGACACGCCCGTGGACATCAACTCGGCGATCAACATCCGCTTCGAGAACGGCGTGATGGCGGCGATCGGCATCGGCGGCAACTGCCCGACGTACGGCACACACATGACGTTCATCTTCGCCGGCGGCAAGATCGACGTCGACGGGTGGAACGCGGCGTGGATCCGCGCCTACAAGGGCAAGGAGGAGCTCAAGCCGGTGCCCCTGGTCGGGCACAAGCAGACGCCGGACGACCACTTCATCGAGTGCGTCCAGGGCAAGGTGACGCCGCGGACCGGCCCGGACAACGGCATCGCCCAGAGCGAGCTGATGGACGCGATCTACGAATCGGCGCGGACGGGGCAGGTGGCCAGGCCGCGACGCGCGGTGACGGAGCAGGTGTGAGCGCTGCCGCGGATCCTGGTTCCCGAGGCGATGGGGTTGTGCGCGCGTGCCGCCCCCGGCCGCACGCCGCCTCGCGCGGCGCAGGCGTTGAGGATCAGGGATCGGGATCGGGCTCAGGAGCAGGCTGTGTCGGTGGAGGGGGCTCCAGTGCCGGCGCGCTAAAGCGCGTCAGTCCATTCGCAGCGGCTTGGGTGCCACTGACAAGCGGAGTCCGCGGAGCTTGTCAGTGCGAATCGGTTTTGCGGATTCATGATGCCGGTCGACACTGACAAGGCCGAGGACGGCCTTGCCAGTGGCACCCGCTACGAATGGATTGAAGGCGCGCCAGCCGCCCGAGCCGGCGGCCACGTGCGCCATGCGTCGGCTCAAGCCCCCGCCCACGGCGGTGCCACGCCCAGCTCGCCCCCCACCTCCTCGAGCACCCGCCGATGCCCCGGGCCCAGCGGCACGCCGTCGGCGGCGTAGCGCCGCTCGTTGTCCGCCTCCACACCCCCGGGCAGGTACGCCCCGGCCGTGCCGTCCAGCGGCCGCATCCGCCGCGTCTGACGCACGTACTCATCCATCTCGCGCTTGAAGCGGTCGACGTCGCAGAACAGGTCGATGCGCAGCGCGAACATCATCGCCCCCTGGTTCGCCGCCGACCACGCCGGCTCCTCGCCAAAGGACAGCCCCGTCAGCAGCCCGCCCCACGCCTGGCAGATCGCGCCGAACCCCAGCGCCCGCAGCACCAGCCGCGGCGCCACACGCACCAACTCAGCCTGTTCCGGCGCCTTGCCCTGGATGTTGTGGGTCACCCCCACATCCAGCACCACGGCAGGCTCCTCAAGCGTCGGCGCCGTGAACGACATCGGCGACGCCCCGGCCGCCTTGACGACCGACTGCCCCGGCTCCAGGCGCAGCTTCACCCCCGAGGTCATGAACGTCAGCAGATCATGCTCCAGCGTCAGCCGCGTATACAGCCCGGCGGCGCCGATGTGCCCGTGGTTGCGCGTCACCGCCGCGGCCATGCCCTGGTCCCGCGCCTTGTCGATCACCCGCCGCGTCGCCTCGTACGCCGGGAAGTACCCCAGCCCGCCATCGCCGTCGACCGTCACGTGCGTCGGCCCCTCGTCGGCCACCGCCACGCCCGGCCGGGGGTTCAGCCGGCCATCGAGCACCTCGCGCACGTACCGCCCCAGCAGCCGCGTGCCGTGGCTGGGCAGCCCGCGCATGTCGCACGCCGCCAGCGCGTCGGCGACGGCGCGGGCATGATCGTCCGCCAGCCCGATCCGGCCCGCCACCTCCAGGGCAAACGTGCGCAGGCGCTCACCCCCCACACGCGTCACGTCGTCGCTGACAAGCTCGCTCATGCCGCCATCCTACCCCCAAGCCCCGCCACCGATGCCGGAAGCCCGCCAATAACGCCCGAACTGAGCGAGTCCGCGAGCGAAGGTCGGGATTCGCTCCAAAACTCCGGGCGCCCATGCGCACGCGCCCGCCTCGCGCAACCAGGCGTCGTTGCGTACCACGCTTTCGGGCCCCAACCTACGCTTGCGCCTCGGCCTCTTCCTCCGTCGCCGGCTCGGCCGCGGCCCCCGCCGTGGCCGCCACCCCCTTGGCCTCGAGCACCCGGGCCTTGACCTCCTCGAACAGGTCCGGGTTCTCACGCAGGAACTGCTTGGCGTTCTCACGCCCCTGGCCCAGGCGCACGTCGCCGAAGCTGAACCACGCCCCGGACTTCTGTGCCACCTTCGTGTCCACCGCCAGGTCCAGCAGGTCCCCCGAGGCGCTGATGCCCTCGTTGAACATGATGTCGAACTCGGCGTCGCGGAACGGCGGGGCGATCTTGTTCTTGACCACCCGCGCCCGCGTGCGGTTGCCCACCGCCTGGTCCGCCTCCTTGATCGACGCCGTCCGCCGGATGTCGATCCGCACCGAGGAGTAGAACTTCAGCGCCCGGCCGCCCGGCGTCGTCTCCGGGTTGCCGAACATCACCCCGATCTTCTCGCGGATCTGGTTGATGAACAGCACGGCCGTGTGCGACCGGTTGATCGCCCCGGTGAGCTTGCGCAGCGCCTGGCTCATGAGGCGGGCCTGGAGCCCGACGTGGGAGTCGCCCATCTCGCCCTCGATCTCGGCCCGCGGGATCAAGGCCGCGACGGAGTCGACGACGATGATGTCCACGGCGTTGGAGCGCACCAGCAGCTCGCAGATCTCCAGCGCCTGCTCACCGGTGTCCGGCTGGGACACGAGCAGCTCCTCCAGGTTCACGCCCAGGCGGCGGGCCCAGGCCGGGTCCAGGGCGTGCTCGGCGTCGACAAAGGCGGCGACGCCGCCGGCCTTCTGGGCGTTGGCGACCACGTGCAGCGCCAGGGTCGTCTTGCCCGAGGACTCCGGGCCGAAGACCTCGATCACCCGTCCGCGGGGGATGCCCCGGCCGCCCAGGGCCAGGTCCAGGCTGATCGAGCCGGTGCTGATGCCCGGCGGCACGCGGGAGACGTCGTCGTCCAGGCGCATGATCGAGCCCTTGCCGAACGCCCGCTCGATCTGGCCCAGGGCCTGATCCAGCGCCTGCTGCCGGGCACGGTCCCGGCCGGCGCCCGCGTTGGCGGTAGAGGCGGAGTTGGCGGGGGTGGAGTTGGCGGGGGTCTTGGCCATGGCGGCGTCTCGCTTACCGGTGCCGTTGTTCGCCGGACGCTTGGTGGTGCTGACCATGATAGCGGCTCCTGCTCAGGGTACGGGTGTTCGGTCTATGGTCGGAACCCAACATAATAGGTGTTCGGTATCTGTCAAGTACCCGCTGAACTTTTTTCGCCCCGGCGGTGTCAGCACCATGACACCCGTCGTGGGTGCGCCTCAGATTTGAAGCAGACGAGCGGCGCCGTCAGGTGGGTGCCACTGGCGGCTTGTCCGCCAGTGGCTGGGCGGCCCCTACGGTGTGGGTGGTTCGATCACGCGGGGCCCACGCCGTTTGCACGGGATGGGCTGTGGTGCGCCTGGGCACCCGGCGGGCAAGCCGCCCTTGGCACCCGGCGAGCACGTTTTCCGACAGAAGCTACCGCCCGTCGCCTCTGCCGCGGCGATGGGGCAGGCGCGTTCGCTCATTCCACGACGCCGGCGCGTACGAGGACGATGTTCAGCGCGTTGAACGCCGCGTGCAGGCCGATCGCCGGCCAGAGGCTGCCGCTTTTCTCGTAGACCCAGCCGAGGATCACGCCCAGGGCGAGCAGCCCGGGCAGGGCCTGCCAGGGCACGCCGCCGATGTGCACCAGGGCGAAGGCGAGGGCGACGATGATCACGGCGGTCCAGCGCCACGCCGGGCCGAGGATGGCGACGAGGGCGCCCTGGATCAGGCCGCGGAAGAAGATCTCCTCGAGCACGGCGGCGAGGACGACGGCGGCGAGGATGAGCGCGAGCAGCTCGGCGAGGACGTCGACGGTGGCGATGTACTCGAGCAGGTCGTGCGCGACGGTGGGGGCGGGCTGGCCGATCAGGTGGCTGACCAGGCGGGTGGCGCTGAGCACGGCCGCGACCAGCGGCACGCCGCCGAGCACCGCCAGGCCGGTCAGGCGCAGGAGTTGCCCGCCGTCGCCGAGGCCCAGGCCGAGCTGCCTGATGCCGTCCAGGCCGGCGAGGTGGGGGCCGCGCGAGACGAGGGCGACGCGGAGCAGGAGGTAGATGCTCGGCGGGGCGTAGGTGGTGACCTGCGCCAGGAGCACGAAGTAGGCGTAGGGGATGACCAACTGCTGGCGCATCTCGGGCCCGGGCGCGGCGCCGAGGGCCGGCAGCAGGAGCAGGCCGACGGCCAGTTGGCCGGCCAGCCACAGGGCCAGGCCCATGACGATGTCCGCGGCCCCGAGGCCGGTCGCGCGGACGGGTCCGTCGGCCAGGGCGTCGCGGCGCAGGCAGCCGCGGGACCAGAACGCGACCAGGGCCGCGGTTCCGGCGAAGAGGATCAACAGTCCCACGATGTCCAGGCCCTCGGGCATCCGCAAAGCATAAGCGCACGGCTCGGGGCGTGTGTCGGCGGCGCATCGTTTGCATGCTCGCCACGTGCGGCGGCGGTGGGCTGACGCCCATCATGCGCCGGCGTCATTCGCCGCCGCGGAGGGAGCCGATTGCCGTCATGGCGTTGATGATCGAGTTCATGGGCGTGCTGGGCGGGGGCAAGTCGACGATCGCGCGGGCGGTGCGGGCGCGGCTGGCGGAGCGGGGCCTGCGCTGCCACATGCTGCCGCGCATCGACGACTGGATCGCGTGCAACCAGGCGCGGCAGGGGCCCGTCTGGTTGGGGATGGAGCGGCTCAAGCCGCTGGCGATCGCGCTGCACGCGGCCGAGCAGCCGCGCCTGTACGCCCGGGTGCTGGCGCTGGTGGCGGCGTGCCGGCCGATGTGCCCGGCGGCGCGGCTGCGGCGCGGGGCC
>SLDI01000179.1:0-5464 GCA_007125385.1 Phycisphaeraceae bacterium
CCCCGATCATCACACGTCGTACCTGCCACCTTTGTTAGGTGCACCTCTCGTTTCCTGCCTTCCTGGGTTCCTTATTGCACGGCTTGGCCTTCGGGCCAGGCGGCGGCGGCCGGTGAAAACCATCAGCGCGGGGCCTGCACGACGTTCGTGGTGGGTTTCGCTTCGCTCTACCCACCCTACAACGAAAGCTCACGGCCGCACCTTTGACAGCCGCGCCCCGGGTTTCCACAATGAGCCCTTGCCCCCCTGGACCGGAAGGAGAAGCCCCCGTCATGACGTTGCCGCTGCGACCGGAGAATGAGTGCGAGTTGGACCTGCTTTCGCTTGGCGAGACGATGGTGCGGCTGAGTCCGCCGGGCGGTGGGCGGATCGAGTTCGCCAACCAGATGGAGGTGTGGGTCGGCGGGGGCGAGTACAACGTGGCCTACGCGCTGGCGCGGCTGGGGCTGCGCACGGGTTGGGTCGGCGGGCTGGTGGACAACCCGGTGGGGCGGATCATCCTCAACCACGCCCGGGCGGTGGGCGTGGACACGCGGCACGTGGTGACGCTGCCTTACGACGGCGTCGGGCGCGAGGCGCGGATCGGGCTGAACTTCACCGAGGTCGGCGTCGGGCCGCGGGCGTCGGTGACGCTGTACGACCGGGGTCACTCGGCGACCAGCCGCATGAAGCCGGGCGACGTGGACTGGAAGCGGATCTTCGGCGAGCGGGGCGTGCGCTGGCTGCACACGGGCGGGATCTTCACGTGCCTGAGCGAGACGACGCGCAAGGTCGCGCCCGAGGCCCTCAAGGCCGCCAAGGACGCGGGCACGATCGTCTCCTACGACCTGAACTTCCGCGGCAAGTTGTGGACGAGCGAGCAGGCGATCAAGACGACCCGGCCGCTGGTGCAGCACATCGATTGCCTGATCGGCAACGAGGAGGACTTCCAGAAGGTGCTGGGGTATGAGGTCGAGGGCGCGGACGAGGATCTCAAGGCTCTGCCCATCGAGAGCTACAAGAAGATGGTGCGCAAGGTGGCGCGGGATTACCCGAATCTGAAGGTGATCGGCACCACGCTGCGTGAGGTGATCTCGGCGAGTGAGAACAACTGGTCGGCGATCCTGTACTGGGCCGAGAACGACACCTTCTACCAGGGCCCGACGTTCGACCGCTTGATCATCGAGGATCGCGTCGGCGGCGGGGACGGTTTTGCAAGTGGTTTCGCGTACGGGTTTTTGACCGGCGCGGATCCGCAGACGGCGGTGAACCTGGGCACGGCGCACGGGGCGCTGTTGCAGTCGACGCGCGGCGACACGAGCCAGGTGACGCTGTCGGAGCTCGAGCATGTCGCCGGCGGCGGCGGGGCGCGCATCATCCGCTGAGGCGGGCGCGACACCGGGTCGGCTAACCGGAAATACCCCAATTTCCGCAAACGCTGGGAGGACCGCCCAGCGGCTGGACTACCATGTTCTTAGCGGGCTGTGGTTGGCTCCAGCAAGCGAGCAGAGCGGAAAATGCGGATGCCGGCGACAATGAATCTTCATGATGTCCTGATCACGGAGGAGCTGGCATCCCGGCCAAGCCCCCAGCCTGACTACCAGATCGAGCGCGATGCCCTGACCCGGCTGGCGCGGCAGTTGGCCAGCGAGCCCGAGGCAATCCTGCGCCGGCTGGTCGAGGAGGCGCTGGAGCTGACCGGGCCGCCGACGGCGGGGATCAGCCTGATGACGGACGAGGACGAGGGCGAGGCGTTCTACTGGCCGGTCGTCGTCGGCGAGCATGCCGAGCGGATCAGCGGCGGGATCCCGGTGATGCAGAGCCCGTGCAACGTCGTCGTGCAGACCGGCCGGTCGCAGTTGTTCCACCAGCCGCAGCGCTACTACCCGGTGCTGCGCGGGCTGGACCTGGACCTGGAGGAGGTGCTGCTGGTGCCGCTGGGCGTCCGGGGCAGGACGTTCGGCACGCTGTGGGCGCTGTCGTACGACCGGCAGGTGCGCTTCCACCGCGAGCACGCCCGGCGGCTGGAGAGCCTGGCGGACATGGCGGCGGCGGGCTACGCGATGGTCAACGCGCTGGACGCGTCGCGGCGCGACCGGCTGGGGCTTCAGCGACAGACGGCCGCGCTTGAGACGGAGCGGGCCCAGCTCCAGGCGGTGCTCGAGCAGGCTGCGGTGCCGATGATGGTGGTCGAGGCGGCCACGGGTCGGATCGTCAACCGCAACGCGGCCGCCGAGCGGGTGCTGGGCACGACGGCGCTGCCGGTCGAGGCGTGGCGGGTCTTCGGTGAGGGACGGGTCTTCGACGAGGCCGGGCACGCGCTGCCGGCGGAGCGTTGGCCGATCGTCCGCGCGCTGCGTGACGGCGAGACGGTGTGTCGCGAGCCGATGGTGTACCACCATCCGGAAGGCGAGGCGATTCACCTGGGCGTCAGCGCCACGCCGGTGCGTCAGGCCGACGGCTCGGTGGTGGCGGTGATCCTGACGATGGAAAGGTCGGACGGGGCCCGGGCGCAGGAACTTCCGGACGAGGTTCAGCGCACGCGTGCCGAGGCCGAGCAGCGCGACGCCCGCTTGCGGGAGCTGGCACTGGAGCTGACGTATGCCGAGCAGCGGGAGCGTCAGCGGCTGGCGCGTCTGCTGCACGATCACCTTCAGCAGTACCTGGTGGCGGCGCGGATGCACGTCGAGGCGGGCCGGCACGGGGGCCAGTCGTCGCTGCAGGACATTCTGGAGCTACTGGACCTGGCGATCGACGCGTCGCGCAACCTCGCGTCGGAGCTCAGCCCGCCGGTGCTGTTCAACCAGGGTCTGTGTCCGGCGCTGCACTGGCTGGCGCGGTGGATGCGGAAGATGCACAAGCTGCAGGTGAACGTGGACACGCCGGCGATGGTGCGGGTGGTGGACGAGGCGGTGCGCGTGTTCCTGTTCGACGCGGTGCGGGAGCTGCTGTTCAACGTGACCAAGCACGCCAACAGCAGTCACGCGTGGGTGCAGGTGCAGCTCGATGAGCAGGGGCATCTTCACATCGCGGTCGACGACGCGGGGGGCGGGGCCCGCGCGACGTCCGAGCACGTGCACGAGGGCCCGCGCCACGAGACCGGCGGGTTCGGGTTGGCGACGATCCGGCGTCGGCTGGAGATCTGGGGCGGGCGACTGGAGACGGGGCGGTCGCCCTACGGCGGGTTCCACGTCGGGCTGCACCTGCCGCTGCCGCAGGCGCCGTCGTCGGGGTGAGCCGCATTCTTCGTTGTAGGGTGGGTAGAGCGAAGCGAAACCCACCGGTTGCGGTGGGAATCCAGGGCCAGCGTGGTGGGTTTCGCTGCGCTCTACCCACCCTACATCAGGCCGCCACGCGTGAAGTACACGGCGTTGAGTGGCACCCATGTCTGCGCCCTCCCCGACTTCCCCGACTTCCTCCATCCTCTACCACGTCGTCAGCTCGCCGGTGATCGCTTCGACGAGGTCCTTGATGGTGACGATGCCCACGGGGTGGTCGCGGCCGTCGGTGACGATCGCCAGCGCGACCTTGCCCTGCTGAAGCTGGGCGAGCGCGCGGCGCAGCGGGGTGGCGGCACGGATCATGATCGGCGGGTGCATGAGCTCGGCGATGGGCGGGCACTGGTCTTTCTCGTGCATGAGCGCGTCGATGAGGCTCAGCTCGCCGACGACGCGGCCGGCGGCGTCGAGCACGGGCAGGCGTGAGCGGCTGGTGCGGTCGGCGAGCTGCCACAGGGCAGGGGGGTTGTCGTCGAGGCGCACGGTGATCACGTCGCGCCAGGGGGTCATCTCGTCGCCGACGCGGCGGTCGGTGAGGCTGAGGACGCGTTCGACGATGGCGGACTGGTCGTCGGTCAGCAGGCCGTAGCCCACGCCCTCGCGTACGAGGTGCTGGACCTGGCGGCGTGGGTGGAAGGGGCTGGTGCGTGAGCCCTGGCCGAGCACGCGCATGATCAGGCGCGTGAAGCCGGCGATCACGGGCGTCAGCCCGGTCCAGGTGAACAGGCGCTTCGAGAGGTCGAGCACCGGGGCGAGGCGGTACATGAGGCGGTCGGCGTAGGCGGCGAAGAGGTCCTTGGGCAGGGTTTCGCCGAAGACGAAGAGGATGGGTGTGATGATGAGGGTGTTGACGATGACGGCCTGGAAGGGGCCGAGGCCGGCGCGCTCCATGATGACGGACAGGCCGGCGGTGCCCATGTAGTTGGCGATGTTGTTGCCGATGAGCAGGGCGGTCAGGAGCTTGACGGGATCGTCGAGCAGGCGGCGGAGCGTGCGGGCGGAGCGCAGGCGCTGGTGGTGGCGGATCTGGAGGCGGACACGGTTGAGGCTGTAGGCGCCGGTCTCCAGGCCCGAGTAGAGCGCTGAGCCGGCGAAGCCGACGAGCATGACGAGGGTCCAGAGGGTGATTTCGAGGGCTGCGTTCATGCGCCCTCCGGGTCGTCGGTTTCGGATTTCGGATTTCGGGTTTCGGATTGGTCGGCGGGATTGAGCTGGATGAGGACGCGGTCGATGCGCCGTTTCTGCATGGTTTCGACGGTGATGAGGACGTTGCCGATGCGGACCTGGTCGCCTTTTTCGGCGACGCGGCCGAGCTTGGCCATGATCAGGCCGGCGATGGTGGAGACGGACTCGAGCTCGGCGAGGCCGAGCATGGCGGGATTGCGGTTGAAGAGGTTGAGCCACTCGTACACGGGCAGGTTGGCGGCGGCGCGCCAGGTGCCGGGGCCGATGCGTTCGACGGGTGGGGCGGTGGTGGGCTCGTACTCGCCGGCGATCTCGCCGACGAGATGCTCGACGACGTCCTCGATGGTGACGATGCCGGCGGTGCCGCCGTACTCGTCGACGACGACGGCGAAGGCGGTGCCGGTGCGGCGCAGCTCGCGGAGCAGGGCGTCGGCGCGCTGCTGCTCGGGGACGAATCGCACCTGGCGGATGTAGCCTTGCAGCGCGTCGGTGGTGGCGGGGCGATGCAGGAGGATCTGCCGGGCGAAGACGAGGCCGAGGATGTTGTCGAGGTTGTGGCGGTAGACGGGGATGTGGCGCAGGCGGGTGCGTCGGATCAGGTCGAGAAGCTGGGCGGGGTCGTTGTCGAGGTCGAAGGCCTGGACGTCGACGCGGGGGACCATCAGGTCGCGAACCTTCAGCTCGCTGAGGTCGAGCACCTGCTGGAGGAGCTGTTCTTCGCCGGGGTCGATCACGCCCTGGCGCTGGCTGAGGGTGAGCAGGTCTTCGAGCTCGGCGGGCGAGAGGGCGGGGGGCTTGCGTTTCGGGGCGATGAGCCGGGCCAGCGGGGTGATCACGAGCAGGGCGGCGGCGATGCGGAGGGGGGCGATGAGGCGGTGAAAGAGCATCATCGGGAGGGCGACGGTGCTTGACCATTGCACGGGCAGGCGGGCGGCGACGAGCTTGGGCAGGACTTCGCCGAGGAGGATGATCGCCAGCAGGGGGAGGATGCTCAGGGCCGCCACGGCGGTGCCCGGCAGCAG
>SLDI01000556.1:0-5431 GCA_007125385.1 Phycisphaeraceae bacterium
CACGCCGCCCGCTTGACAACGGCTTGCTCATAGATGGCACCCAACGCACGGCTTGCCGCTTCGCGTACAAGCCGTGGCACCCCCGGAATCTGCGGCAGAGTCACCCCCGGAACGTGTGCGGCAGAGTCAGCGCACGGGGTTGGTGTAGCGGTTGTCGTTGCGGGAGGCTTCGCGGTGGCGGCCGTAGATGCCGCGCGAGCTTCTGCGCGTGGCCTCGACCAGGGCGTGGACGGCCCAGTCCTCGGGGTACAGGGCCTCGAGCTCGGTGAGGTGCTGGGTGGTGTTGCCCACGAGCCCGCCCTCCTCGTTGTGGCCGTAGAGCCGGCGGCAGGCGTCCTTCAAGCGGTCGATCTGGGCCTGGGGGAAGTGGTGGCGTTTGAGCAGGACGGTGTTGACGCGGCGGACGCGAGCGGGGATGCCTTCGACGATCATGAAGGGGGGCACGTCGGCGACGATGCGGGTCATGCCGGCGATGAACGCGTACTGGCCGATGGTCACCCAGTGGTGCACGGCGCTGGCGCCGCCGACGTTGGCGTGGTCCTCGACGAGGATGTGGCCGGCGAACTGGACGGCATTGGCGGCGACGATGTGGCTGCCGAGCGTGCAGTCGTGCCCGACGTGGACGTAGGCCATGAGCAGGTTGTGGTCGCCGATGCGTGTGACGCCGCCGCCGGCGTCGGTGCCCTTGTGGATGGTCACGCACTCGCGGATGTCGTTGTAGTCGCCGACGACCAGGCGTGAGTCTTCGCCCTTGAACTTGAGGTCCTGCGGGTCGCTGCCGAGGGTGGCGTGAGGCCAGATGACGTTGTGCGAGCCGATCTCGGTTCGGCCGTAGACCGCGACGTGGCTGACCAGCCGGCAGCCGGGGCCGATGCGCACGTCGGGTCCGATATGGCAGAAGGGCCCGACGACGACGTCGTCGGCGATCCTGGCGCCGGGCTCGACGACGCTGTTGGGATGAATCGTGGGCATGCTGCGTCCTTGGTCGCCGAGTTTTCGCTGGAGGGCACCCATGTGGCTAATGTCGGCCCGGGGTCGGGGGCAGGCTCCAGAAACGGCGAGCGGCGGGGCTGTCGTGATCGTCGTTCATCGCTGCCCGCTCCGTGTGCCGCGGCGTGACCCGGGGCAAGCCATGCGCCCGTCGGCTTGCCGACAAGGGGCGTGGCCGCGGCATCGCAACCGGAGCTTGTTGTGCAGCGCGGTGGTTACTCCTGGTCTTCATCCACAAGCATGAATTTCACCTCTGCCTCGGCGGCGAGCTCCTCGGCAACGTAGGCCCGGCAGCGCATGTGGGCGATCCGGCTGCGGACGCGCACGGCCTCGGCCTCGAGCACGAGCTGGTCGCCGGGGATCACCGGCCGGCGCAGCTTCACCTGGTCCAAGCTCAGCAGGACCGCCAGCTTGCCGGTGTGCTCGAGCTTCTGGCCGATGAGCACGCCCGAGAGCTGGGCCATCGCCTCGACCACCAGCACGCCGGGCATGATCGGCGTGCCGGGGTAATGGCCCTGGAAAAACGGCTCATTGATCGTCACGTTCTTGATGCCGATCGTCCGATCCGCCTCCAGCTCGACCACCCGGTCCACCAGCAGCATCGGGTAGCGATGGGGCAGGATCCGCACGATCCGCCGAATGTCCAGCAGGTTGCGGTGCACCGCCAGGCGGCGGCGCACCTGGCGCTGGTGCTGCTTGATGAGCTTGCGCACGAGCATGTGGTTCAGCGCGTGGCCGGACTTGTAGGCGACGATGCGCCCCTGGATCGGCGCCCCGAGCAGGTAGAGGTCGCCGATCAGATCGAGCATCTTGTGGCGCACGGGCTCGTCGGCGAAGCGGAAGGCGTTGCGGCCGAGCGGTCCCTGTCGGCCGATGACCAGCACCTCGTCGGGGGAGAGGTGCCGACCCAGGCCGCGCTGACGCAAGGCGTCGGCCTCGTGCTCGAGGACGAAGGTGCGCGAGGGGGCGATCTCGTGGGCGTAGTCGCCGTTGGAGAAGTCGAAGACGCGGAACTGTCGGCCGATAACCCCCTCGGCGCCATAGTCCAGCTCGTAGACCAGTTGCAGGCCCGGCTCGTCGGCGGGGACGGCGGCGACCATGGCGTCGTCCTGGCGGACCATGACCGGCTCGCTGATGACCAGCGGCTGGCGCGGCTCGTCGCTGTCCTCGATGCCGGCCTCGGTCAGGGCGTCGAAGAACGGCTTGGCCGAGCCGTCCAGGGCGGGGACCTCGGCGGCGTCGAGCTCGATGATGAGGTTGTCGATGTGCAGGCCCGCGATGGCCGAGAGGCAGTGCTCGCAGGTGTCGACCCGCGCCTGGCCGCACTTGAGGCTGGTGCGGCGCGAGCGCTTGGTCACGTACTGCACCAGGGCCGGCACCTCGGCGTTGCCCAGGTCGCGGCGGACGAAGACCACGCCGTGGTTCGCCGGGGCCGGGCGAAACGTCAGCGAGACCGGCTGGCCTTCGAACAGGCCGCGGCCCTTGAGGCTCACCTCTTTGGCAATGGTCCTCTGCACGTCCATGAGCGGAGTCGGGCCCCAAGGGATGACGATCGACCGGGCCGGGCACGGCGGGCCATTTTAGAGCGGCTGCGACAGCGGTGCCATAGGCGGAGGTTCGGGGTTCGGGTTCGGGGTTCGGGGATTGAGAATTGAGCGCGGGGGATGTCGGCACGGGAGACGATCCCGGAGATCCCGACCTTCGCTCCACTCAGGTCGGGCGTGACCCGGCCCCACCGGATCTCCAATTCTGATCCGCTAGCCGCGCTGGCGTAGCTGCTTGAGGATGTCGGGCAGGCGCTTGAGCGCCTGGGCCTGCTTGACGGCCTCGCGGATGGGGCGTGCGGGGGAACCGCCCCAGGTCTCGCCGTCGGGGATGTCGTGCATGAGCTGGGCGGCGCCGGTGAGGCGGACGCCGCGGCCGATGACGATGTGGTCGCGGATGGCGACCATGCCGCCGAGGACGCTGCCGTCGCCGATGGTCACGGAGCCGGCGATGCCGCACGAGCCGGCGATGATGACGTGCCGGCCGATGTGGGCGTTGTGGCCGATCTGGACGAGGTTGTCGATCTTGGTGCCGCGGCCGATGGTGGTGGCGTCGAACTTGGCGCGGTCGATGCAGGTGCCGGCGCCGATCTCGACGTCGTCGGCGATGGCGACGGTGCCGATCTGAGGGATCTTGACGAGGCCGGTGCCGTCGGCGGCGGGCCGATAGCCGAAGCCGTCGGCGCCGATGGTGACGTTGGCGTGGAGGATGCAGCGTTCACCCAGGGTGCAGCGTTCGCGGATGACGACGCCCGGCCAGAGAACGGTGGCCGGGCCAAGGCGGGCGTGGTCCATGACGGTGACGTTGGCGTGCAGGACGCAGCCGTCGCCGACGACGCAGCCGGGGCCGACGAAGCAGTGGGGCCCGATGCGCACGCCCTCGCCGAGGGTGGCGGAGTCGTGGACGACGGCGAGGCGGTGGACGCCGGGCTCGGGCGCGGGCGGAGCGGGGGCGAAGTGCTCGAGCACGCGGGCCATGGCCAGGTCGGCATCGGCGACACGGAGCAGCGCCCGCCCGGACCCGGGCTCGAGCTCGATGTCCGGGCCGACCAGCGCGGCGGAGGCCTCGCTGGCGGTCCAGAGCGAGGCGTAGCGGTCGTCGCCGATGAAGGTGAGCTGGCCGCGCGTCGCCGAGCGCAGCTCGGCGACACCGGTGATCTGGATGTCGCCGTCGCCGTGAAGCTCCCCGTCGACCATTCTGGCCAGCTCCCGGCAGCCGATGGCCGGGGCGTGGGTCATTACTCGCCAGCCTCGAAGGCGGTGTTCATTCGCTGGACGACCTGGTCGGTGATGTCCGCGGCGTCGGCGGCGTAGATGACGCCGCGCATGCGGATCTGCTGCTCCAGCGCCTGCGGGGCCGGGACGTTGCCGTCGAGGCGGAAGCGGGGCTCGGTCTCGTAGTTGAGCACGATGTCGTAGCCGATGTCCTCGGCGATCTCGTCGACCATCTCCAGCATCTTGCGGTACATGCGGTCGACTTCGCGGGCCATCTCGACCTGGACCTGCCTCTGCTGGAACTGGGCCCAGACCTCATGCTCCATCCGCGCTTCCTGCAACTCGGCCTGCTTCTCGTGGAAATCCTCGGCGGCCTGGCCGAGCGGCCCCTGGAGCTCGTCCATCAGGCGCTGGATGCGCTCCTGGCGCTCTCGGCCCTCCTGCTGCAACTCCTGCAACCGGCCCTGGAAGCGTTGCTCGATGGTGGATCGCTCCTCCAGGCCCTGCATCACGCGGGTCCAGTCCACGACGGCCACGGCGGAGGGCTCGGCGCTGAGCAGGGCGACCTGGCCGGTGGCCACGGCGGCAACGACAATGGTGGCGGCGGCCAGGGTCAATGCAACGGCGGTCTTGCGCGTCGTCTTCATGTAGATCAACTCCAATGCGAGTGGGGAAACGGGTTCGCCCGGCGAACCGCAGCGGTACGCTACCACGGCCGGGGCGCGGGGGCAACGCCGCCGCCGCACCACGCGATGGCGGGCCCGACCCGCGGGGCGGGACGAGTCTTGTACGACGCCACCACCGCCGCGGGTTCGCCGCCGCGACGGCGGCCGGTCGGGCGACCCGCTCACCTGCCGCGCGGCCGGGCCGACCGCGCGATCGCCACGTCGGCTCAATCGTCCGCCGCGTCGGCGTCGGCCGCGTCCTCACCGTCGTTCACCTCGGTGGTGTCGGCGGCGTTGGTCTCGACGTCGTTGGCGCCGTTGGTCTCGCCGTTGCAGCCCAGCGACGCACCGGCGATCGCCAGCAGCCCGGCCAAGCCCAGGGCGGTCAGTCCATGCAGCCGATCGTTGCTTTGCTCGCTCATAGGTGAACCCCTTTCTGGAAGAGATGAGCATGAGATGCCCGGCCCACGGCCGGACCCCGTAGTTGACGTGAGTATAACAAGTTTGCGGGGGTGTGCCGAGCCGGCCCGCCGGGGGCGCGGCCGTGGGCGATCTGGTATTCTGCCCGCTCTCGCAACCCCCGCGACCCCAGGACGGCAGAAGGACCCGATGTCCAACATTCTCGGAATGGTGATGTTCACCATCGGTGGTCTCGGACTCTTCATGCTGGGCATGAAGCACATGTCCGAGGGCATGCAGGCCGTCGCGGGCAACTCCCTGCGGCGAATGATCTCGCTGGTGACCGACAACCGCCTGCTGGCCACGGGCACGGGCGTGACGGTGACCGTGCTCGTGCAGAGCTCGAGCATCTCCACGGTCATCATGGTCGGGCTGGTCAACGCCGGGCTGATGCAGCTTCACCAGGCGGTGGGCTTCATCATGGGCGCCAACATCGGCACCACGGTCACGGGGTGGATCCTCGTGCTCCAGGTGGGGCAGTACGGCCTGCCGATCCTCGGCGCCGCGGCGCTCGTCTACCTGTTCACCCGGCGCGACGGCATCCGCTTCGCCGCCATG
>SLDI01000497.1:0-5427 GCA_007125385.1 Phycisphaeraceae bacterium
TGGTGGCGCGGCGGCACGGTCGAGGCCCAGGCCGAATCCAAAACCGGCGCCTTCGAACGCGCCTTCGCCCGATTCCAGGGCGCCGAGCACGCGCTGGCGGTCAACTCCGGCACCACCGCCGTCGAGCTCGCCCTCCGCGCCGCCGGCGTCAAGGCAGGCGACGAGGTCATCATCCCCGACATCTCCTTCGTCGTCACCGCCAGCGCCGTGCTGCCGCTGGGCGCCTACCCCGTCTTCGTCGACGTCGACCCCGCCACCGGGCAGATCGACCCCGACGCCATCGAGGCGGTCATTACACCGCGCACCACCGCCATCTGCCTCGTGCACTTCGGCGGCTACCCGGCCGACATGGACCGCGTGCCCGAGATCGCCAAAAAGCACAACCTCGCCCTCATCGAAGACTGCGCCCACGCCCACGGCACGCAGTGGCGCGGCCGCGGGGTCGGCACGTTCGGCGACTTCGGCACCTTCTCCTTCCAGCAGTACAAGTCCCTGACCGCCGGCGAAGGCGGCCTGCTCGTGACCGACAACCTCGAACGCTGGCGCGCCGCCTACCGCTTCCACAACCTCGGCCGGCTCGAGCACAAGGGTCAGTACGAGTTCTACGAGATGTCCTCCAACCTGCGCCTGACCGACCTCCAGGGCGCGCTGCTGCTCTCGCAGATGCCGCGCTTCGAGAAGCAGGTCGCCCGCCGCAACGAGGCCTGCAAGCGCCTCGACGAAAAGCTCGCCGCCATCGATGGCATCGCCCCCCAGCCCGCCGACGAGCGCATCACTCGCCGCGGGTTCTACTACTACATCTACCGCTACAACGCCGAGGCCTTCAAGGGTCTGCCGCGCGAGCGCTTCCTCGAGGCCCTGCGCGCCGAAGGCGTCAAGGGCGCCGGCAAGGGCTACGGCAAGGCGCTGCACCGCTACGCCCTGTTCCAGAACCTCGACGTCCCGGCCGAGTACAAGAACAGCCAGTACACCAGGCAGAGCTTCCCCGTCTCCGAGCGCCTCGCCGGCCAGGAGCTGTGCACCTTCGCCCACCAGGTGCTGCTGCTCGACGACGCCAGCCTCGACCTCATCCCCGAAGCCATCGCCAAGATCCAGGAGAACGCCGACGAGCTGCTCGAAGCCCCGGCGAAGTAGCTGTCGGTTCCATCTGTTAACGCCCGTACTGAGCGAGTCCGCGAGCGAAGGGCGGGATTTCTTGAGATTTGTCGGGGGTGCCACTGCCAAGCGGAGTCTGCGGAGCTTTTCAGTGACGAGCTCCGGTGCGGACCCATACAGCCTCACGCACTGACAAGGCCGAGAACGGCCTTGTCAGTGGCATCCGCCCGCGCCCCGGAGATCCCGCCCTTCGCTCGCGGACTCGCTCAGGACGGGCGTTAGCCGTGTCACACCCTCGCCTTCAGCTCGGCCCCGGATAATCGGACGGGTCCCAGCGGAAGTCGGTGTCCTTGTCCTTGTGAAACGTCTTCGCCGCCAGGCGGATGCAGTCCCAGCACGCCATCGCCTCGCGGTTGAGCCCCGGCGCAGGCTCCGGCCCCGGATGCACCCACGCCCGCACACCCGCCTCGCGGTCGCGCAGGCACAGCGTGCACTTGAATTCCACCTCGCTCGGCTCCGCCTGCTCCAGCGCATGACGCAGGCAGTTCAGGCACATGATCGAGCCGTGGTGCCCCTCGAGCATGGGCCTGACCTCGTCCCAGTCCGCGCCGCAGAAATCACAGGAAATAACGATGCCGCCGGCTTCTTCACGTTGCATGGCCACACTGTAGTCGCCCGCGCGGGCGGGATGAACCGCGAAGAAGCGAAGGGGGCAAAGGACGCGACGCGGGGCAGTGACAAGGGACCTGTATGCCACTCAACCCGCACCCATCAGTGGAACCGGTATTCCCACTCCAACACGATGTCGGCCTCGCTCTCATCCACGCGCGACCCGCTGGCGCGCCAGCCATACAGGCTCGAGCGCACCGCCGCGTCCCAGTCGCGATAGCCGGTCGAGCCCAGCAGCTTCGCGTTCGTGACCGTCCCTTCGCCGGCGCGGAAGGTGATCTCCACGCGCGTGTTCCGCGGGCTGGCGGTCAGCCCCGACGCCACGCCCAGCCGCAGCCGAGCCGTCGTGATCTCGATCCCCTCACCCACGAGCTTCCCGCCCACCCGGCGCAGGTCCGACTCATCCAGCCTCACCGGGTCCACCGCGTGCTCCGCCCGCGGCGCGGCTGTCGGCCGGGGACGATCCTCCCCCAGACGAAGCAGCCACCGCCTCACCCAGTCCCCGCCGGCAAGGGCGGCCGGGTCGGGCGCGGGCGCCGCGATGCCCGGCGAATCCGGCAGCTCGATCGGCGAGGCCTGCTCCTCCTCCAACGCCAGCAGTTCCACCGGCAGCACGAACCCCCCCGGTGACTCCTCCGCCAGCGTGATCGGCGGCCCGGGCAACGCCTCGATCTCGGTGAGAATCAGCCCGTCCCGCGGATCGTCCGGGTCCGTCGACGGAACCTCCGCCTCGACAACCACCGCCTCCGCAGCCTCGGCAGGGGGGGCTTGCGCCTCGACCGGCTCCGTCTCGACGTCGGCCTCGGCCTCGGCGGCAGGGGGGGTCGGCTCGATCTCGATCGGCGCCTCATCCGTCGGCTCCACCTCGTCCTGCAACGCCGGCTGCTCCGTCACCGACTGCCGCGCCAGCAGCTCGCGGTAATCGTCATGCGCGATCCACGCCACCCGCGCCGGCGCCGGCCGATCCCGCCCCAGCTCCGGCCTCGCCTCGAGGATCGGCGGCCGCGCGCCCGCCGGCCGCTCGTCGCGCTGCGGCGGGCCATGCCCCAGCCCATGCTGCTGCGCCGCCGCCAGCACCACCACGTGCACCACCACCGCCACGCAGAAGCCCAGGGCCAGCACGATGCCGCTGTCGCGATCACTCATGCTCCGCCTCCCGGCCAACGATCGCAAAGTCCGTCACCCCGGCGCGCTCGATCCGCTCGATCAGCTCCACCAGCATCGGCCCCCGATCCACCCCCCCCGCCACCTCGCCCGCCTCCGCGGCCTCCTCCATCGCCACGAACAGCATCACCTGCTCATCCGCCTCCGCGATCGACGCCAGCCGCGCCTCCAGCTCCGCCGGCGACACCGGCTCGCGGTTGAAGTAAAGCTGCCCGGCCCGGTCGATCGTGACGGCGTCGACCCGCCCGGGCTCGGCCGGGTCCCCGGAGGCAATGCCCGTCAACTGCACCGGCAGCACCTGGGCCTGCACCGTCAGCACCAGGCTGTAGATGAAAAACGTCAGCAGCAGAAAGACCACGTCGATCAGCGGCAGCAGCTCCACCCGGGCGGTATGATCGTGGCGACGCAGCCGAAGCATGCCCACATCCTACGCCGCGCCGCCCCACCTGTTAACGCCCTTGCCCAGCGGGCTCAGCGGCGGGTCGTGGCGGGTCGTGGCAGGGGGGATCCGGGCGTCGATCCCTGTGCCCGGCCGAGCCCGCGCTTGACGAGCCGGGCCCCGGAAGGCGAAACTCTTGTCACAACCTGTCCGCAGCCCTTCTTACATAAAGGAACCCCCGCCATGGCGGAGACCCCGCACGACCCGCACACCGACCAGCCGCAAGCCGAGCAGCCCGGGGCCACCCCGCCGCCGCCTCCGCCGCCGCCCGCCGGCGCCGAGGACACCGGCCCCGTGCCGGCCAACGCTCGCACCTTCGGCATGCTCTGTCATCTGATGGCCTTGGCGGGATACCTCGTGCCCTTGCTGGGCAACATCCTCGGGCCGCTGATCGTCTGGCTGGTCAAGCGCGAGGAGCATCCATTCATCGACGACCAGGGCAAGGAATCCCTCAACTTCCAGATTACCGTCGTCATCGCACTGGTCGTCAGCGGCCTGCTCATGTGCGTCGGCGTCGGCTTCGTCCTCGTGCCGCTGGTGGCGCTGGTCGCGCTGATCTTCATCATCATCGCCGCCGTCCAGGCCAACTCCGGCCAGCGCTACCGTTACCCGAACTGGATGATCCTGCGCCTGGTCAAGTGACCTGGCTGCGCGTGGCGATGTGAGCGTAACACCCCCGCCGCTTGCGGCTTCGCGAAGCCGCAAGCGGCCGCGGGGATCATCCCTTCCCCGCCGCCGGCGCCGCGCCCGCCCCCGCCGCGCCGACCACGCCGATCTGGCGCTCGATCGGCATCACCAGCGCCTGCAGATGCTCGTGCGCCCGCTTGGCCACGCGAAACCGCTCCAGCTCCGTCATCAGCGCATCGACCGCCGCCTCGGCGACGATCGCCTGGAACACCGTCACGTTGCCCGGGAACACCTGCGAGCCGTAGTGCCGCCCCTCCGTGTCCTTGCCGTCCACCAGCCGATAGCGCACGAACTGGGCCACGCCCGCAGCTTCGAGGATCGCGTCGATCGCCTCCGTGTACTCGAAGTGCACATGCACCTGCACCAGCTTCACATTCATGGCATGCACCCCAAACCGGTGGCGGACGGCGTGCCCCGCGAGCAAGGTCCGTGGCGGGTGCCACTGGCGGCTTGTCCGCCAGTGCCTCGGCCGTTCGTACATCGCTGGATCTCTGAAACGTCAACCATCGGATCAATCACTGATTAACCTCGAAGCAGCGAAGTGAGCGAACGCCGCGAAGAAGCCAAGGAACCCAGGAAGGGCAGGAATCCAGGAAAAAGGCAATCAAAGTCTCAATCCCATCATTTCCTGCCTTGCTTATCTGCCTTTCATGCTTTCTTCCTGGCTTCCTGGTTTCCTCATTCGCCTTCTCTGTCTTGCTTCGCGTCCTTCGCCTGCTTCGCCCCTTCGCGGTTCAAATCGGCCGCGCCGACCGCCACAAGCGGACTTATCAAAATGCCCCGCATTCATGTCGCCGGCTCCGACCGGGCAACGACGATCTCGCCGCGACGCTGCCCGCGCACCCGGCGCAGGATCGCCGCCTGAAGCTGATCGAACAGCGTGTAGACCACCGGCACCACCAGCAGCGTCAGCATCGTCGACACCGCCAGCCCACCCGCCACCGCCACGCCCAGCGGTGCTCGCGCCTCGCCGCCCGCGCCCAGCCCCAGCGCCAGCGGCGAGATGCCCAGCACGGTGGACACGGCCGTCATCAGCACCGGGCGGAAGCGCACCTGCGCCGCCTGCTGCGCCGCCTCGACGACGCCCAGCCCGCGCCCGCGCAGCACGTTCGTGTAGTCCACCAGCAGAATCGCGTTCTTGGCCACCAGCCCCATGAGCATGATCAGCCCGATGTAGGCGTAGATGTTCAGCGTCAGCCCCAGCAGCCAGAGCCCGCCGAACGCCCCGATCGTCGCCAGCGGCAGCGCCACCATGATCGACAGCGGATAGATAAACGACTCGAACTGCGCCGAGAGAATCAGGTAGATGAAGATGATCGAGAACACGATGGCGATCGTCAGGTAGTAGAACGACTCCTCGAAGAGTTGCGACA
>SLDI01000622.1:0-5380 GCA_007125385.1 Phycisphaeraceae bacterium
CCGTGGTCTCCTTGTGAGGTTGTCGTCGGAACAACAACATCTTCACAGGAGACCTTTTCATGCGCAAATCGTTGTAACGCGCGCTGTGGCGCGGGGTTATGGCTTAAGTTCATGGCATTCGCACCCGGGTCGGTTATCGGGCGCACGGATGGGGTCATCTCGCGAGCGGCGCGGTTGCGCAGGCTTTGTGTTCTTGCGTGCGCGGACTGTGAAGATCTGCGGGTTAATCCGAGGGTGCTGGTTGCCGATAACAGATCATCGATGGAGGAGGCCGCATGATCTGGAAGATCTGGCAGCGATCGGTCGGTGCGCTCGGTGTGGAGCTGGGCCCGCGCAGCGTGCGCATGGTGCAGTTGCATCAAGACGCTGGGTCGGGCGGCGCGGCCGGGGACGGCGGCGGGGGCGGCGTGGCGGGGGTGACGGTGCGGACGGCGGGGGAGGCGGAGCTGGCCCAGCCGTGCGCGGTCGATGATGAGCGGTATCACGAGCTGGCGCGCGGGGCGTTGGCGGAGCTGATCGAGCGTGTGCAGCCGACAGGTCGGCGCGTGGTCACGGCCGTGCCGGTGGGGACGATGCATTTTCAGAACGTGCGCCTGCCGCCGATGCCCGAGGCGGAGCTGGCCGAGGCGGCGCGCTGGGAGCTGAGCCTGGACGACGGGCCGCGCGAGCTGCGCTGCTTCAACGCCGGCGAGGTGCGTCACGGCGAGCAGCGGCAGATGGAGCTGATCGCCATGAGCGTGCGCCAGGACTATCTCGAGGCGCACCTGGCGATGCTCGACGGCCTTGGGCTGGTGGTCGAGGCGATCGACGCGGTGCCCGCGGCGCTGGCGCGGACGGTGGGTGAGCAGCCATGCGTGATGATCGCCGAGCTGGACTGGCGCGGCACGAACGTGGTGATCGCCAGGCAGGGGCAGATCGCGTTCTTCAAGGCGCTGCCCATCGGGCTGGACGCGATCCATGGCCGGTCCAGCGCCCCGGCGCAGCGCGAGCAGCCGGAGCCCGCCGGCATCGGGCGGCTCGCGGCGGGGGCGTCGGCGCCACAGCCGGGTGTGGCGGAACTGGCGCGCGAGCTGGCGTTGTGCCTGCGTTACCACAGCGTCACGTTCAGGGGGCAGCGGCCTGAGCGGCTGGTGGTCGCGGGCGTCGGCGGCGAGCAGCCGGAGATCGTCGAGGCGCTCGGCCAGCACACGGGGCTCGAAGTGGAGGCGGCGTCGACGCCGGGGACGCTGGGCGCGTCCTGGTGCGTGGCGGCGGGGCTGGCGCTGCGGCGGGTGGGGACGGGTCCAATCCACAAGCCACAGGAAAGGGCGGCGTGATGCAGACGGCGGTTGACTTTACCCCGCAAAGCTATCGGGCGCGCCAGCGGCGCCGGCGGATGCTGACGCGCCGCGTGGCGCTGGTGGTGGTGATGCTGGCGCTGATGGGTGCGTGGACGCTGGCCCATCGCGGGCAGGTGCGCCAGCTCGAGCAGCGCCTGGCCAACGTCGAGTTGCAGCTCGACCAAGCCGAGGCTCGGAAACGTTACCTGGCGGAGTTGCGGCAGCAGCGCGCCCAGGCGGTGCATCGCGTGAGCCTGAACCGGCAGCTTTCGCCGGAGGTGCTTCAGACGCAGGTGCTGGCGGTGCTCAGCACGCTGATGCCGCGCGAGATGGCGGCCAGCCACCTGACGTCGCGCCGGGTGGAAGCCAGCGGCAACGAACCAGCGAGGCTGTCGCTGGAGTTGACGGGGCATTCGCCGGACGACATGGCGCTGGCGGAGCTGCTGGAGCGATTGCAGGAGCACGCGATGTTCGAGGGCGTGCGGATGCGCTACAGCCGGGCGCGGGTGACGGAGGCGGGGCGGACGCGGGACTTTCGCGTGGAGATGCAGGTGAAGCTGGACCGGCGCTACACGCCGCTGGCGATGGGCGAGGGGGTGGCCGATGCGCATTGACCGGGCCGACTGGATCGATCTGGCTGCCGCGGGCGCGGTGGTGGTGCTGTTCGCGCTGGTGGTGTACCTGCCGGGGCAGATGCAGCGGTCGCGGCTGGCGACGGAGCTCGAGCAGGGCCAGGTGCGCCTGGAGCACAAGCTGGCGCAGTTGACGCACCTGCCGGGGGTGGAGAAGCAGGTGGCGCAGTTGAACGAGGAGCTGAGCGCAACGCCGCACGCGGTGCCGCTGGAGGAGGAGACGGATCGCCTGGTGCGTCGGCTGAGCGAGGCGCTGAGGCAAGAAGGGCTGGAGGCGGAGGAGCTGGTGACGGATCCGCCGCGCCAGGGGGCCGGCTACAGCGCGACGCCGGTGCGGATGGAGTTCGCGTCCTCCTTCGCGTCGCTGTACGGGCTGGTGGAGCGGCTGGAGTCGCAGCGGCGGCTGCTGCGGGTGGACCGGATGGACCTGGCCCGCGAGCCGGGCGAGCAGGCGGCGCCGCTGGCGGTGCGGCTGGAGCTGACGGCGTTCACCGCCCGGATGGAGGAGGTTTCACCGTGAGCCAGTGGATCGAATGGATCAAGCAAAACCGGCAGGCGAGCCTGCTGGCGGCCCTGGTGCTGGTGGCGCTGGTGATGTGGGGGCGGATGCTGGTCGCTGACGGCGCGGGGCCGTCGGCGGTCGAGGCGACGGGTGCGGCGGCGGTGGCGATCGAGCAGGACCCGGCGGACAGGGTGGCGTCGGTGCAGGAGCTGCTGCCCCAGGCCCTGCCCACGCAGCCGGTGGCGATGCCGGAGCGGCCGCGGCGGGACCTGTTCACCACCGACGGGTGGGGCCGGATGGGGCAGGTGGAAAATCAGGGCGAAATAGATGCCGTGGAGGAAAAGTCGGACCCTCAAGCGTCCGATGAGAACAGACGGCTGGCCTTGGAGTCGGCCGCACGATCGCGCCTGAAGCTTCAGAGCGTGGTCAGCGGAGACGCGCCCCAGGCGGTCATCAACGGCCGGGTGCTGAGCCCGGGCGAGCGAATCGAGGGCTTCGAGCTGGTGGCGGTCGGTCGCCGCTCGGTTTTGGTGTCCTACGAAGGGTTTGTGATCCGGCTATCGATGTGAGCGAACCTGCGGCCGCGCGGCCGCATTTCGAAGGTGGGCGGTCGACGGGAGCCATAGGGCGCCGCGCCCGCATGCACAGGTCAGGCATGCACGGACTGAAGCAAGGAGTCATGCACATGCACAGGCGAGACAGCCAGCCCCGGCGCAGCGTTTTTTTTTGGCCTGCAGGTATCGTTTATGCCGCCCCGGTCATCGCGGTGGCCGCCCCGGCCTGGGCGGAACAGGGGATCGAGCTAAGGCCTGATCAGCAGGAGCTGGTCATCGCCCAGGGCGAGCAGGCCGACGAGGACAACCCGCAGGCCGAGCAGGACCAGGCCTCGGCGCAGCCGCAGATGCAGCCGGTTTCCGGCCCGCCGGACAAGCTGCCCGAGGGCCAGAGCGTCAACGTCGGCTCGTTCGGGCAGATCGACCTGCACGTGCAGGACCTGAGCCTGGGGCAGGTGCTGCAGCTTCTGAGCATCCAGAGCCAGCGCAACATCGTCGCCAGCCGCAGCGTCTCGGGCACGGTGTCCGCGGACCTGTATGGCGTGGACTTCTACGAGGCGCTGGACGCGGTGCTGCACCCCAACGGGTTCGGGTACCGCGAGGAAGGCAACTTCATCTACGTCTACACGCGTGAGGAGCTGGCCCAGATCGAGCAGGCCGAGCGCCAGGTCGTGAGCCGGATCGTGCGGCTGAACTACCTGCGGGCGGTGGACGCGGCCGAGTTCACCCGGCCGCTGCTCTCCAGCGCCGGGACGATCGCCGTGACCGACGCCGCGCCGCAGGGCATGCAGCCGAGCATGGACGACGCCGGGGCCGACAGCTACGCCAACTCCGACACGCTGGTCATCCGCGACTATCCGGAGAACGTCGAGGAGATCGAGCAGATCATCGCCGAGCTGGATCGCCGGCCGCGGCAGGTGCTGGTCGAGGCGACGGTGCTCGAGGCGCGGCTTCAGGAGAACAACCACTTCGGCGTGGACTTCGCGCTGTTCGCCGACGTCAGCTCGCGGGCGTTCACGACGCCGCTGGGCCCGGTGGAGCAGTTGGTCGATGGCGTGGCGCCGACGGACGGCGTGGCCGGGGCCGCGGACCTGACCGCCGGGCTGGAAGGCTCGAGCCTGAAGGTCGGCGTGATCGGCGGCGACGTCGCCGCGTTCGTGCGGGCCCTGGACCAGGTCACCGACACGACCGTGCTGGCGACGCCCAAGATCCTGGCGCTGAACCGCCAGCGCGCCGAGCTGCTGGTCGGCCGCCGCGTCGGCTACCTGTCGACGACGACGACCGCTACGAGCGAGACGCAGACGGTGAACTTCCTCGACACGGGCACGCAGTTGACGGTGCGGCCGTTCATCAGCGACGACGGCTACGTGCGGATGGAGCTCAAGCCCCAGGTCAGCGCCGCCGAGCCGCAGGAGCGGGGCGGGCAGGTGTTCCCCGACGAGACGACGCAGGAGCTGACGACGAACGTGATCGTGCGCTCGGGTCAGACGGTGGTGCTCGGCGGGCTGTTCAAGGAAGACATGCAGATTCGTCGCCGCCAGGTGCCGGGGCTGGGCGACCTGCCGGTGGTCGGTGGGCTGTTCGCGGGTCAGAACGACTCGATCGAGCGCAGCGAGGTGATCTTCCTGATCAAGCCGACGGTCCTGCGTGACGAGTCGCTGTTCGCAATGGCCGACGACGTCGACCGTGCGATGGAGCTGTCGCGGGTGGGGATGCGCGACAATCTGCTGCCCTGGTCGCGTGAGAAGCTCACGAGCTCGCACCTGCGCAAGGCCCAGGACCACTGGGAGCGTGGCAACCGCCTGCGGGCGCAGTGGAACGTGAACCTGGCGCTGCACCTTCAGCCGAACCTGGCCGAGGCCATGGAGCTCAAGGAGCAGATCACGGGCGAGCGTTTCGATTCGCCGCATCGCGGGACGATGAACGAGGCGGTGGACGCGGCGATCCGGCAGGAACTGGGCGAGGACGCGGCGGACGGTCCTGTCTCGGCGCCGAAGCCGGACGACGCGGACGCCGAGACCGCGGCGAACGCCGCCGACACCAAGTCGGATGACGCGCAGCCGGAGGCGGACGACCCGCGGCCGCAGGCGCGTCGCGAGGGCGAACAAGCCGAAGACGAGGCGTCGGAGGACACCTGGTGGTTCGTGCCCGCCGGCGGCGAGTTCGGCGCCTGGGACCTGGAGCCGAACGAGCCGGCGGCCGAAGAGGTCGATCCGTACGCCGAGGTCGACGGCGAGCCCGGCGATGAGCCGGGGCGTGAGTGACGACGGGGCGGAAGGGTTGGAAGAGTGAGAGGGGAAGCCATCGCGGCGGCCGGCAAGCCTGCAAGCGTTGCGCTTGCAGGCTTCGGCCGTACGCGGAGGCGGAGAAAGG
>SLDI01000609.1:0-5370 GCA_007125385.1 Phycisphaeraceae bacterium
TGCCGCAGGCCCAGAAAATAGCCGATGAACGCGATGGCGATCGCCACCACCATCGCCACCGTCAGCAGCCGATGGGACAGCAACTGTTCATCGGGCCGTTGATCGACGGTCATCGTGCCCCCTCGTCGGCAGGCCTGTTCCGCCTCATGTCGACTCCCAGCAGAACCCATCGATCCACGGTGCAGGCGCACCGCACCATCTGTCGTAAGGCAGACGGCGTGCCACGCGGAACATGGGCTGGAACGCCCCTCGCGGGTGGTGTTGGGACCGGCCATCCCAGATTCGGGAACCGGCCAGCGGATGACGTCCCGGAGTTAGAGCGCGGTCGTCACGACGTCGCCGGCACGGACGATTCGACCGCCCGGGCGTCGTCCAGCGGCGACGACGCTTGCAGCGCGGGCAGCTCGACGCGCACGCGCGTGCCGCGGCCGGGCTCGCTGGCGATCGAAATCGCCCCGCCCATGTCGGTCACCAAACGCTGACTGATCGCCAGCCCCAGCCCCGTGCCCGCCCCCGCGGGCTTGGTGGTGACGAATGGCTCGAACACGCGCTCCAGCAACTCCGCCTCCATCCCCGGACCGTTGTCCTCCACGGCGACCCACGCCTTGGCCCCCGCCACGCCCGTGCACACGACCACGTCCCGGTCCTCACGCGGCCGATCGCACACCGCATCCACCGCGTTCAGCAGCAGGTTCGTCAGCACCTGCTGCATCGCCTGCGGGCGCACCCGCACACGCTGGTGTCGCGACGCCTGCTCGCACGCGACCCGCACACAGTCACACTGCCGATGGAAGCGCACCATCTGCAACCCCAGGGCGGGCAGCTCCTCGAGCCGCATCACCTGCCACGCACACTCGCCGGGGTGCACGAACTCGCGCATCTGCTGGATCGTGCGCTGAATCCGCTTGCACTCGCGTACGAGCTTCTCCACGTTTCTGGGGGTCAACCGCTGCGTGTTGCGGCGCATGAGCTGAAGCACGCTGTTGAGGTTCGCCAGCGGGTTGGCGATCTCGTGGGCGATGCCCGCGGCCATCTGTCCCATCGCCGCCAGCTTCTCGTGCTGGATCATCGCGGCCTGCTGGGCGCGCAGCTTTTCGGCCATCGCCGCCACGCGCCGGTTCTGGATCACCAGCCGATGACGCTGCCGACGCAGCCGACGCGCAATGCCGTTGACCAGGTACACCGTCAGGGGCAGGAGCATCACCCACCCCGCCAGTTGGAGCCAGGTTTCGTGCCGCTGCGGCCAGCCGCCGCCGACCGTCAGCGCGGCCGCCATCATCGCGATCGAGAGGATCGCCGCCGCATAGGCCATCCGCGGCGCGAGCAGCAGCGACGCGAAGATCATGTGAAAGACGTAGAAACCCCGGATCGGGCTCGCCGCCCCGCCCGTCCACAGGCTCAGCAGCGTCAGACAGACCAGGTCCAGCACGATCTGCCCCATCGCCAGCGCGGTCAGGCCCCGCCCGCTGTGCTGCGACCGGTCAAGCAGCCCGCGCAGCACGAGGTTGTAGGCAAGAATCGCCGCGCCCACCGCCGCCATCACCGCCGCCTGCGGATACCAGCCCATCCACAGCACGTCCGCCAGCGCCAAAGCCACCACCGTCGTCCCCGCCACCCAGCGCAGGCGGATGAACCACCGCATGCGGTCCAGCAGCACCTGCCGATGCGCCCGGTTCTCGGTCTGCCTCATGGCTTGGCCTCCCGTTTGGCGGGCCCAAGCGCGGCGGCCGGCACCGCCTCAATCGATCGCTCCAGGTCGAGCATCTTCGTGTCGCCCACGTAATCGCGCAGCACAATCTGCCGCACGTGCTTGAGCGACTCGACGACACCCGCCATGCGCCGGAGATTCTCATGGATCTGCCGCAGGCACCGCTCCGACGCCACCGGATCCTGCCGTCGGCGGCTGAGCAGGGTCAGCTCCAGCTCGATCACCGCGATCGCGTTGTTCAACTCGTGGTTCAGCGTCAGCGCGGTCTGGCCCAGCAGCTCGACGCGGCGCTGCTCGTTGTCCTGGAGCTGCTGAGCCAGGTGGTTGAAGGCCATGCCCAGCTCCTGGAACTCGTCGCGGCCCGCGACGTTCACGCGATGGGCGAATCGCCCCGCCGCGAGCGCCCGTGCCGCCGCCACGAGCTGATCCACCGGCTGTACGACCATCTCCGACGACCGCACCAGCAGCAGCACCGAGCCGTTGATCACCACGAGAAACCCGATGGCCATGCCCAGCACCAGCCAGCGAAAACGGCGGGTCAACTGCCCGAGCCGGGACTCGGCCCGCTCGTGCAGGTGACGATCCAGCGCCAGGATCTGCTCGCGCAACCGCCCGGTGGCCTCGATCCCCTGCATGCTGTGGTAATGCACCAGCTCCGGGTCGCGGATCACCGCCAGCGCCCCGATGTGCCGCTGGAACCGCTCGATATGCTCAAGCAGATCGAACATCCGGCCCACGTTCGCCGCGGCCGCGAGCTTGCCGCCGTGGCGGCTCATCGCCTCGCCCGCGTCGACCAGCTCGTCCAGATGCCGCTGACGCCCGGCCTGGATCGCGTAAAGCTGCAACTCGACCTCCGACACCGCCATTGTCAGCCGGTTGGCGTGCTCCGCCAAGGCCATGTCGTGACCGATCACCTGCTCCAACTGCTCATGGATGCTGCGCATCGAGACCACCGCCGTCACCGCCAGGCTCATCAGCAGCGCCGTCACGCACAACAGGATGATCAGCAACTTGCGTCGCAGCACGTCAGGGTCTCACGGTTCGCCTTCCTCGCGATCCCCCGCCTTCCGCACCGGCGGTGGGCCCTGGATCCCAAGGCTCGGCCATCGCTCACGCAGCGCCTCGCTCAGCTCATACACCGGCGCGTAGGATCGCATCTCGCACGCCACGAACCGCCGCACGCCGAACGCCTCGAGCACCGCCTGCCCGCTGGGCGTCTGGGCCAGGCCAAGCAGGGCCTCGACCAGCGCGTCGGCCACGGCCTCGTCCAGCGCCGCCGACGTCACCAGCGCGTTCTCCGGCACGCTCGCGCTGACCGCCAGCCGCCGCAGCGACACGTCCGGGTTCGCCGCCTCGAACACGTCCAGCCGGCGATCCTTCGCCGCACCGGCGACGATCTGCCCCCGCGCCACCGCCGCCACCGCCTCGTCGTGCGAGCCCAGCCAGCAGGCGCGGATCGAGCCGTACTCAACCCCGTCGAGCACGGTCAGCGGAAACAGGTGCCCCGCCATCGTCCCGCGCACCATCGCCACGCAGTGGCCATGCAGGTCATCCAGCGATGCGATCGGCCCATCGTCGCGCACGAACAGCACGCCGCGATAGCTGCTGCTGCCGTCGGCATACTCCGGTTTGACCAGCACGCGTGCGCCATAACGCTCGTGCACCAGCACGGTGATCAACGAGCCCAGGAATGCCGCATCGACGGTGCCCTGCTCGAAGTCGTCCAGGACGCCGCTGTAGGTGCTGAAGGTCACCAGCTTCACCGGCCGACCCAGCCGCTGGCTGAGGTACGCCGCGAGCACGCGATGCCGTTGCCGCTGCTCAAAAATGTCCCGCTCCGGCACCAGGCCCAGCCGCAGCGGCTCGCCGTCGCCGGCCGCCCGACCAGCCTCGCCCGGGACCGGAGCCTCCGCCGCCGGCGCTCGCAGCATGGTCCAAACCAGGGCACCGGCCAGCCCGGCCGTCAGCACCACCGCGAGTAACAGCCGCCAGCGTTTCACGAACCATCTCCAGCCGCCGTCCGGTGTGTCTCTCACCCGCCACGCCCGCGGCGCCGTCTCAGCCGCCGGCAATCGCGCCCGACGCCACCGCCGCCCGGGCGCCGACCTCGCCACCGCCGTGCCGCGCCTCCCAGCGTCCGATCTCCTCGGTGAAGTAGCGCAGCCGCGCCTTCTTGAACTCCCGCACCGTCCACAGCAACTGGCAGTCGCTCACCCCCGTCGCCTGCCTCATCGCCTCCAGCGTTCGCTGAGCCTCGAGCACGCTGCGCGCGTGCACCATCGTGTAGAGGTTGTAAGGCCAGTCCTCGTAACGCTCGCGCAGGTAGCAATGGCTCACCGCGTCGAATGCCGCCAACCGCGGGCCAACGCGCGCCGCGTCCTCGGGCTCGACACGCCAGACCGCCATGACGTTGGCGACCACCCCGGCCCGGCGATGGTGCAGCACCGCGCTGAACCGCCGCATCAGCCCCCGCTCCTGGAAGGTTCGCGCCGCGGCCAGCAGCTCGCCCACGCGACAGCGCGCCTGGTCCGCCCACGCGTCGAACGGCCGGCGCACCAGCGACAGGTCCTGCTGAAGCACACGCACCAGCCGACGCTCGTGGTCCGTCAGCACGTGACCCATGACCTTGGCGCGGTTGTGGCGCGCGCTGCCCGCGCCGGCCGCCGCAGCGGGCTTGCGCCCGTCGGCGCCAAGGTCGAACTTCACCCCGATCTTGAACAGCTTCAGCGTCGGCAGCGCCAGCGTCCGCTCGCAGCCGCTGAGCTCGTGCAGGCGCTGGATCGTCGCGTCCATGCCCAGCTTCGAGTCCGGGCCCACCGCCACGGTGTACCAGAGGTTCATCGCATGGTCGCGCTGGTAGTTGTGGCTGACCCCCGGGTGCTCGCTGACGATCGCCGCGGCACGTTCCAACCGCTCGGCCGGGCATCGCGCCGCGACCAGCGCCGAGCGGTAGCCCAGCGCCGCGCTGTCGAAGATCGCCGACGTCTGCCGGATCACGCCCTTGTCCGCGCGCAGCGCAACCAGGCGATCGATCACCTGCCCTTCGTCCATGCCGAGCGTGCGGCCGATTGCTTCAAACGGCCGCGACGCCAGCGGCACCGCCTCCTGCACCGCGCTCAGCAGCCGTCGGTCGTCGTCATCAAGCGGGGCGGGACTGTTGTAAATGGTCGGGCTCCTTGCGTGTCGATGCGGTCAGACCCCGTCGCCGTGGACGCCGAAGTGGTTGCCGCGGTTCAGGTGCTCGTTGTCCTGGCCCAGCCGCTTGGGAATGTCCAGCTCGTCGAGCTTGCGGTACAGGCTCGAGATGCCGATGCCCAGGTGCGTGGCCGTCTCGGTCTTGTCGTAGTTGTGACGCTTGAGGCTCGCGAGAATGTGTTGGCGCTCGAAGTGTCGGGACGCCTCCTTCAGATCCTCGCCGATGTCGTCCGTCAGGCCCGTGTTGTCGAAGGGCAAGTCCTCGAGACGCACCATTGGTTCCTCGGCGAAAATAATCGCCCGCTCGATGACGTTCTCCAGCTCGCGCACATTCCCCGGCCAGCGATGATCCAGCAGCGCCCGCATCGCCCCGTTGGTCGCCCCCTCGACGGGCTTGTTCATCTGCCGCGCGTACTTGCCGATGAAATGATGCACCAGCGCCGCAATGTCCTCGCGACGCTCGCGCA
>SLDI01000678.1:0-17738 GCA_007125385.1 Phycisphaeraceae bacterium
CCCGCCCGCGCACGCGGTTGAGCTCCGGGTTCGTCGCCAGGTACTTCACCCACTTGCCCAGCGGGATGAGGATCCACGTCAGCGCCACGCCCAGCAGCAGCACCAGCCCGACAATAAAGAAGAAGCTGGCGATGAACAGCGCGATCGCGATGCAGATGAACACGCGATAGATGGTCGACGCGACGAAGTAGAGCGCCAGCCAGATCCGCTCACCCGTGCTCGAGGCGGGGCTGACCGGCCGGGGCACGCGGTAGATGTGGCGCTTGACGAGGTAGTAGACGTAGTCCTTGCTGCGCTTGGTGAGGTTGGGGATCTCCAGCACGTCGGAGAGGATGTAGTAGCCGTCGAACCGCAGCAGCGGGTTGCCGTTAAAGAGAATGGTCGAGACGCTGGCGATGAACAGCACGTTGTAGGCGATCGCGCTGGTGAGCGTGCCGGCCCCGGCGTGGGCCCAGACCACGGCGGCGACGGCCGCGATGGCCAGCTCGACGTACATGCCGGCCGCGCCCACCGCCGCGCGCTGCCACTTGCTGCGAAACGCCCATGAGCTGGAGGCGTCGACGTAGGGCACGGGCATGAAGACGAGGAACATGATGCCGATGGTGTGCACCTCGCCCCCGCCGCCCTTTTGGCCGAAGCGCTTGCAGGTGAAGCCGTGGCCAAGCTCGTGCAGCGCCTTGGTGACCGCGAAGCAGAGGTAGAGCAGGATGATGTTGTCCAGGTGCAGGATCTGCATCGCCCCGCGCAGCAGCTCGTCGCCCCGGCCGACGAGGTGAAAGACCCCGGCGCCGATGAGGATCACCCACAGGGCGAAGCCCACGGGCCCGAAGAGCCAGCTCACGGCCGGGAGCCAGCGCGACAGCAGATGGTTGGGGTCCCACAGCGGGATGCGCACGAACAGGAAGTTCATGAGATACCCGCCGACCTCGCGTCGGCGGCGCTTGCGGTAGCGCTCGAACATGCCCTGCGCGTCGGCGGGCAGCTCGGCCTGGATGAGGTTGGAGGCGTAGAGCTGGCCGAGCAGCTGGATCGCCTCGCCCTGGGTCGGCGCGTCGTCGCCGAGCTGGTCGTTGCACAGGTGCCAGGCCTCGGCGACGGTGCGCCTGCCGTCGAGCAACCCCACGAAGTGGTAGGAGGCGTCGTTGAGGCGGAAAAACTGGTTGTTCGAGGCGTCGGCGAGCACGTGCCAGAGCTGGCCGCGGAACTGCTGGCGGTAGCTGTGCACGCTCGAGCGCAGCCGCGGGCGCAGGTTGGCCACGCGGTACCACGACTCGCTGAAAGTCGGCCGATGCGGGGGCACGGTGGGCTCCTGGGTTGGCCACGAAGGCACGAAGGGTACGAAGGAGGCACGAAGGAAGACAGTAAGCGGTATCAGAGAAGGCAGGCGGCACGGCGGGTGACGTTGGAGCGCCGTCAATCCGCGTTGCGGGTGCCACTGACAAGGCCGCCCTCGGCCTTGTCAGTGCGGGGTGGCGTTGTGGGGCCGCCATTGCCATCGGCACTGACAAGCTCCGCGGACTCCGCTTGTCAGTGGCACCCGCGTCGCTACGAACACATCAAAGGCGCCCCAGCCTCCCCCTCCTGCATTCCTGCCCTTCCTGCCTTCCTTATTTTCTTCCTGCCTTTCTCCGTGCCTCCTTCGCGCTCTTCGCCTTCTTCGCTCCTTCGCGGTCAAATCCACAACTTCATGCGCACCCAGTCCACGACCTCGCGCGTCCAGATCCGGATCAGCAGCCGCTCGCCCGCCTCGACGCGGGCCACGCCTTCCATCCCCGGGCGAAGCCAGGGCGGGATCTCGTCGAGCCGGACCCGGGTGTGAAAGACATTCTCGTCGTCCTCGACCTCGGCGACGGGGTTGACGTGCACCACCTCGAAGCCGACGAACCGGCCGGGGTAGGTCGCCGACGCCAGCCGCCCGCGCTGGCCCACCTCCACGTCGGCGATGCGGTGCTCGGGCACGCGCAGCTCGCCGCGCAGCGCGTCGAGCGCGGCGACCTCGAAGAGCCGCTCGCCCTTTTCCACCGGGCCGCCGAGCCGCCGGCGCAGATCCCCGCGCACCACCACGCCGTCGATCGGGCTGCGGATCACCGCGCTGGCCAGCCGATGCTCCAGCAGCGCGATCCGCGCGGCGGTGCGGTCGGCCTCGGCCTCGGCGAGCTCGCGATCCAGCACGCTCCCATCACGCAGCGCCATCGCCGCCTCGCGACGATGCCGCCACAGCTCCGCCTGCTGCCCCGCCAGCTCCAGGCGAAGATCCGTCACGTCCAGTTCCGCCAGGATCGACGCCCCGGCCTCGACGACATCGCCCGGCTCAACGTGCAGCAACGCCAGCTCACCCTCGAAGGGCGCCGAAACGACCCGACGCGCCTCCGCCTCGATCATCACCGGCGCCTGGACGTGGTACTGCCCCTTGGCCAGGCTGAAGAAGATGACCAGCCCCAGCACCGCCAGCGCCGCCGCCTTTGCCCAGGTGTGCTCCGGGCCCAGGGCCTTGGCCATGTTCCGCCGCACGGCGCGCACGGCGCGGATGCCGATCCACCGATCCTGCTCGTGCAGGTCGAGCAGCCGGGCCGTGCACAGCTCGCACGTCAGTCGCAGCGTCTCGATCTCGCTCGTCGTGAAGGGTTTGTCGGCGTCGCGTTCCACCGCCAGCACCGCCTCGACCTGCCCGGCGCGGCGCAGCGGCAGCAGGCAGATCGCCTCGCCCCCCTGCTCGCGGGCGACCGCCTCGGCGGCGCGGCTGACGCAGCCGGCCTCGTCCGCGCCGGGGCAGACCACCTCCGTGTCCTGGTCCAGGCACTCCTCCATCGCCAGCTCCAGGCTCTGGACCAGCTCCATCTGCCGCGTGAGCTTTTCCGTGTGGCTCATGGCCACGAGCTTGACGTACCGCCCGGAGAGGATGCCCAGCGACGCGCGGTGGGCGCCGAAGCCGGCGGCGATCTCGTTGCACAAGGCCATGGCCGCGGTGCGCCAGCGCCGGGCGTCGTTGACCGCGGCGAGGACCTCCTGCGCCTGCTTGAGCCGACGCAGGTCCGTGCCGCGGCGGCGCATCGTCAGCCGCATCTCGTAGAGGCTCAGCAGCGCGGTCGAGAGCTCGAGGCGCTGCTGGATGTCGCCGATCTGCCCGCGTGGCCTGGCGATGAGAAACGCCTGAACGCCGCGCACCACGCCGTCGCGCTTCAGCGGCAGGGCGACGATCTGCTCCGTCGGCTCGTGCTGATAGAAGCGCACCGCCGCCGGGCCGGGCTGCGCCGCCTGGACGATGCTGCGTTGCGATTCCATCACGCGCCCGGCCATGCCGCGGGCCTGCTCGATCCACGCGCCGCCTTCGCCCTCGGCCGCGGGACGCGCGCCGTCGTCGAACCACGCCAGCAGCCGAAGCTCCTGCCCCGGCTCGGCGCGGAAGATCGCGCCCGCCACCGCCGGGCCGAGCTGGCATTGCACGGCCAGCAGTTGGCTCAGGAACTGCGCGGCCGGGCCGTCGAACGAGACCAGGTGATCCACCAGGTCCGCCAGTTGCGGCGCAGTTTCAGTCTGGAGGCTCTGGTGCTGGGTCATCGGCTGGCCGACCGCTGGCGCGTGTCAGGGTAGGGTGGGTAGAGCGAAGCGAAACCCACCGGAGTGGCCGAGGATCCACGGCTATCGCGGTGGGTCTCGCTTCGCTCTACCCACCCTACATCAGAGCCGTTGTTGGGGGCCCGGGCTTACGAGGCGGACGACGGCTGGCGCCGCTCCTGAGCGTTGAGCTTCAGCTCGCCGAACTGCTGCTCGTGACGCTGCACGAGCTGGCCCAGCGCGATCGCCAGCCGCTTGGCCGTGTAATAGTTCATCACGATCCGGTCGTTGGCCTGGAAGAGAACCTCGCGGTTGGGCTGGTTCTGGCCGGCCGCGTCGGTCTGGCTGCCCGGCGTCTGCTGGAGCAGGTTCAGCCCGAAGTCGATGAGCACCTCCTCGGCCGTGGCGTGCGAGCGGAAAGCGTTGGCGTAGCTCGTGGTCATGTTCCGCTCGTCCAGGCGCAGCCGGACCTGCTGCTGGCCGGTCTGCTGCGCCGCCTGATCGTTGACATCGGTGCTGCTGGAGGAATGCTCTGCCATGCTTGGGTCACCTTCGTTGGTGTTGGAGGAATTAAGTCAGCCGGACGTCGCTCGGTTCCGTCGGCCGCGTCGGCCCAGCAGCACCAGCCCCGCGCCAAGCAGGGCCACGCTCGCAGGCTCGGGCACGACGTTGACCGTGGAACTGGTGAAGCTGACCTGCTCGTCAATGTCCTGGTCCTGGCCGTCCACGAAATCCGCGGCCGCGTCGCCGAACGGGCCAAGCTCCAGGCTGAACTGGCCAACCTGCTCCAGGACCTGGAACGCGATGCTGCCGAGGTACGTGCCGTCGTACGGCTCGGGCAAGCCGGGGCCGCCGAACAGGTCCACCTCGCCGCGGAAGCGGACGAAGGCCCCGGCGGGCCCGAGCTCGCGCAGGCCCGGGCCCGTGCCGAAGGCGTCGCTGTCCAGGGCGGCGGGCAGCACCACGTCGTTGTCGACGTCGTCGATGGCGAGGTAGCCTTCGTAGCCCGCGACGCGCAGCGCCGCGCCGAAGAGGCCGGCGGGCCAGGGCGTTTCCCCGGGTTCGCCGGCGTCGGCGTCGTAGTGGATGTCAACGGTCAGCGTCTGGCCGGGCTCGAGCTCGTAGTGGGGCTGGTCGAAGCGGACGATCAGGTCCGCCGCGGCGGGCGAGGCCAGCGCCGCGCCCAGCGCAAGGGCAAGCATCGCGGCGGTGGATTTGGTAACGCTGCCTTTCATCCCTGTCTCCTCCGTCCTGGGTCGCCTCGGCGTTGGTGGTTGTGCGACAGGCACTTGCCTTTACCGACGTGGCGACGAACATGCAGTGTAATGCCCCAGGCGGGCCCGTCAACGATCCTCCGCCACACCGCCGGGTTCTGACGCCGCGGCGCCGTCACGATCCTCACGCTCGGCCGGTTCCTCCAGCGGCGTGGGCGGCCAATGCAGGCTCACCCGAAACCCCGCCGGCAGGGCGAGATCAGGGTTGCCGATCTCGAAGACCGCCCGGAACGTGCCGGTGGCCAGGTCGACCATCGGCTCGATGACCTTCAGCCGCCCGCGCAGCTCCGCCTCCACCGGGGCATCGCCCGCCAGGCGGTAGCTCCGGCCGGGCTCCAGCCGGTGGTAGAGCGTCACCGGCAGGTTCAGCTCCGCGTGCAGCGGGTCCAGCGCCACCAGACGCACGACCCCGTCATTGGCCGCCATCCCGGCGCCCGCCTCGGCCAGGCGCTGGACGATCACCCCGGCGAAAGGCGCCTCGATGCGGTGGCGATCCAGCCGGAGCCTTTCCATTTCATGCTCAACGCCCGCCAGCGCCAGGGCCTCCTCGACCCCCGCCAGCGCCGCCTCGGCGCGCTCCAGCTCCGATTCGCGCCGCAGCACCTCCCACTCGCTGGCCGCGTCCCGCTCGTAAAGGCCCCGCGCCCGCGCCAGCTCCCGCTCGGCCTGCCGGAGCACGGCCTGGGCCTCGCGGCGATCGGCCTGGCGCTCGGCCCGGAGCCGCGCCGACTCCGTCGCCACGCGCTGCAACGCGTCGTCCATCTGGGCGATGGCGGCGCCGGGCGCGACGTGATCCCCACGCTTGACGTGCACGGCCTGGAGCAGGCCCGCCAGCGGGGTCGTCAACTCGACATCCTTGCTCGGCACCACCCGCCCGGTGAGCTGCTCGGCGCGCGGCGCCGGGCCGTAGTCGCCAATCTCGTCGGCCAGGGCCGCGCCGCCGCCCACAGCCAGCACGCACGCGAGCGTGCGCGCGGCGATTGATGCACCAAAGGACGATCTATTCCTGTTATGCATGGTTCGGCCCGCGCAAATGTCCGCGCCCGCCGCCGCGCAGCGTCATCACCATGAATAGCATGGATTTCCGACAGGGGCAAGGTTAAAACTCATCCTTGATCTTCATCGCCCGGCGCGGTAGATATTGGGGGTGTTGTGCCATGTCTTGAAGGAGGGATTGGCGCAGGCAGATTGGGCGTCGCGGGCGGAGGGCCGCGGCGCGAGGGATTTCTGAAAGACGCTGGCGGGATCGGCGATGGTCCCGCCCCGGCGAGGGAATGGACGCGACATGGATGGAAACGGCCACGACCGGCTTCGCCAGCGGCGAAGCGAGGGACGGTATCGGGCATCGCGCGCCAACAGGCCGCGGCAGTTTCAGCTCGAGCCGCTCGAGCCCCGGCTGCTGCTGACGGCTGTGCCGCTAGACGCGCAGCCGGCGGACGCGGTTTACGCCGACGAGCCCGACGGCGGCGCCATCGAGGCGTCGGCGTTCCTCGACGGCAGCGACACCAACGACCCGGGCCTGACCGCGCCCGAGCGTCCGATGCTCATCCTGCCCGGCATCGCCGGCACCTTCGCCGCGGAGGGATTCGAAGAACAGTGGTACATGCAGCGGGGCCCGGACCCGGAGCAGTTGCGCATCGATCCACTGGGCGGCTACTACCACGACATCCTCGCGACGTTTGAGAACGTCGGCTACGAGCGCGACGTCAACCTTTTCGCCGCCAACTACGACTGGCGCGTCAACCCGGGGCCTGTCGACGGCGACTATGACGGGCAGATCACCGGCGTCAGCGCCGCGTCGATCACCGACGGCCAGTACGCCTATGGCATCGACTACATGGGCTACTGGCTCAACGAAGCGGCGGTGCAGTGGCACGCCGCGACGGGCGAGTACCCCGACGCCGTGGACGTCGTGGCGCACTCGACGGGCGGGCTCGTGGCGCGCTCCTACATCCAGAGCGAGGCGTACGGCGGGAGCGTGGGGGACTACAACCTGCCCGTCGTCAACGACTTTTCCATGGTGGGCGTGCCCAACCGCGGGGCCTCGAAGGTGTGGAACGCGCTGCATGACGACTGGAGCGCCGACCCGGTCTACCGCGCGATCCTCTCCAAGGTCGCCATGCAGGCCTACGACCGCCTCGATGCGGACAACCCGATCCTCGGCTACGACCACGTCATCGAGGTGGACCCGGACACGGGTGAGAAGCCCACGCACGAGGAGTTCATCAAGCTCTATGCGCCGACCATCCAGGGGCTGCTGGCGACGTTCCCGTTCTTCATGGAGAACGAGGAGGCCGAGCCCGTCGACGTCAACGACAACGAGGAGCTGCGCAACCATCTGCTGCTGACGCTCAACGCCGGGCTTGACCTTTACTACACGCTGGATGACCTGGACGCCTCGGGCACGTGGACGGGGACGGTCGATGGCCAGAGCGTGAGCCTGTCGCCCAACGCGTTTGTCGAGCTGGTCACCGGCACGGTCCAGGTGCTTTATTCGGACAATCACCCCACCGCCGACACGGTCGTGCAGTACGAGGGGCCGCAGGGCTTTGGTGGTCAGATTGTCAAGTTCGACGAGTTCTGGGGCAACCCGCCCGAGCCGGGGCAGATCTGGTGGCAGGACGTGACGGCGGAGGACGCCGGCGACGGCACGGTGCCGACGGCGTCGTCGCTGGGGCAATTCGAGAACGACGCGCGGTTTCTGCTGTCGCGCGTCACCAGCGAGGGCGCGGATCACACGGGGATCATGACCAACTTCGACGCCCAGAGCGAGATTCTCGATCTGGTGGGTATGGCGTACGACGCCGACGACATTTCGACCGACCGCGCCAACAGCCCGGGCGAGTCGCTGGCGATGGTGCTGTCGATCGGGCTGCTTGACCCGGCGGAACTGGTGCAGGCGGCGGACATCGACGAGTTCGCGGCCGCGGGCTTGCTGGAAGGCATCACGCGCACGGGCAGTTGGCTGGGCCAGCTACGCCAGCACGAGTCGCTGTCGCAGCCGCTGCCGCTGCTGGGCGTGTCGCTGGGCGAGCTGATCGACTTCGAGGCGATCTGGCTGGACGTGGTCGCGGCGCCGGCGATCGACTACCTGGAGAACGAGCCGGCGCCGGTGACCGATGACCTGGCGGGGCTGATCGACGACGCGATCGGCGACTGGCTGGAGAATTACGCTTCGGAGCTGGCGACGGCGCGGGCGATCGGCGGGGCGATCATCGGCGGCAGCGCCGATCTGGCCGAGGCGCTGGGCGTGGACGTCGAGGACATGACGGGGCTCAGCGAGCTGCTGTTCAACGTCGCGCTGGCGGACACGCGCAGCATCAGCGTGCCGCTGGAGTTCGGCGAGGAGCTGGCGAGCCTGGGGATGAGCTTCGAGACCGGGGCGACGATCCACGCCGATGCGACGCTGAGCTTCGACCTTGACTTCGGCTACGACCTGCGGCCGGACGTCGACAGCGACGACCGCTTCTTCGTGCGACTGAACGACCTGTCGCTCGAGGCGGCGATCGCCGCGGAGGATCTGGACTTCGCGGTGAACTTCGGTTTCTTCGGCGCGGCGGTGGAGGATGGGCACGTCCACCTCGACGCCAGCGCGGCGCTGGTGCTGACCGATCCGGACGAGCACCCCTACCGCAAGCTCACCTACGCGCAGCTCACCGGCGATGACCCGGCGGGGCTCATCACGCACCAGACGCAGGGCAGCTTCAGTGCGGCGATGACGCTGGGCGGAAGCCTGGGCAGCTTTTCGCTGACATCCAGCCCGCAGGTGACGCTGACGAGCGATGACCTGTTCGACTTCGAGCCGCCTCAGATCACCCTCACCGACTTCGACGAGCTGGCCGACTTCCGCAACCTCAGCGCGTCGAACGTCATGAGCCTGCTCATGCAGCTTCGCGACTGGCTCGAGCACGCGGGGCACTCGGCCGTGTTCGATTACGAGCTGCCGCTGATCGACAAGAGCGTCGGCGAGGTCATCGCCATGGGCGAGGCCTTCTCGCAGCGCGTCGTCGATCCGCTGCTGGCCGGCCCCGGCGAGCCCGGCTTCGCGTCGGCGCATGAGCTCGAAAACCTGCTCCAGAGCCTGCTCGGGGAGCAGGTGAACCTCGACTACCACGCGGCGCAGCAGGAGCTGACGCTGGACGTCAACCTCGCCCACAGCTTCGCGGCGCAATCGGAGAAGATCGGCTTCGACCTCGACCTGTCGCCGGTGGGCGGGCTGACGACGAGCAGCCGCATCGGTGTCACGGGCAGTGCCGAGCTCGGCTTCACGCTCGCCTTCGATCTTTCGCCGCGCACCGCCGTGCTGCTGGGCGACGCCGACGCCCCGGCCGACGGCCGGCTCTCCGAGGATGCCGCTTTCGCGCTGCAGGTCGGCATGGCCGAGCCGGTGCTCGTCGAGGTCGCGCGCGACACGGGCAACACCAGCCTCGACGACCTTGTGGCGGACGTGAACCAGGCCCTGGCGCTCGCCGGGCTCGGCGCCATGGTCCTGGCCACGCGCGAGGGCCAGCGCATCGCGCTGGCGACCCAGCCGGACGAGGCGATGCCCTGGCTGCGCGTCGACGCGGCCAACGACGCCGCCGCCGAGGAGCTCGGCTTCGCCGCCGGCCGCACCGTCTTCGGCGACCTGTTCGAGCGCGCCCACATCCAGGACGCCAGCATCGGCGGCGAGGTGACCCTCAACGGCGACAACATCAACGCCACCGCCCGGCTGGGTATGCTTGGCGTGGGCATCGCCGACGGCACGGCCAACGGCAGCGCCGCCCTGGGTGTCGAGCTCAAGGCCGTCGACGGCTCGTCCCGCATCAGCTTCGCCGAGCTCTACGACCACCTGCTCAACCCCACCGCCCTGACCGACGGCCCGCAGTTCACCGGGCAGCTCGACCTGCACCTGCCGCTGTTCCTGGACCCCGACCCGCTCGAGCTCGTCGGCGACGCCGAGCCCGCCATCATCGCCACCTGGACGGCCGGCCAGGAGCTGGCGCTCGACTTCCAGGACATGGACGAGCTGCTGAGCTTCGAGCACCTCGACGCCTCGCACATCGTCGCCGCGCTCCAGGAACTGGTCGCCTACCTCGGTGAGCTGGAGCAGTTCAGCTTCCTCGACCAGAAGCTGCCGATGATCAACCGCACCCCGGGCGAGCTGCTGGCGATCGCCGACGACCTGCTCGAGCGCGTCAACGCCTTCGCGGACGACCCGGCCGCGCAGCTCGAGGAGCTGGCCACGGGCCTGGAGGATGCGCTGGGGCTCGAGCCCGAGACGCTGGCGCTGAACTGGGACGAGGGGGCGCTGCGCTTCGGCTTCAGCTTCGACCGCGCCTTCGAGGCCGGCACCGACTTCAACCTCGACCTCGAGCAGCTCTTCGACCAGGGCAACCTGCCGGCGGCGCTCGCGGGCATCACCCGGCTGGTCGACGTCGGCGCCAGCGGCGAGATCGACCTGGCCGGCGGCGTCTCGCTGCACGTCAGCGTCGGCGTGGACCTGCTCGACGACGCCGGGCAGATCACCGACGCGCCCCGGCCGTTCCTTTACGACGACACGGCCTTTACGGCCTGGCTTGAGGCGGGCGCGGAGAACCTCGAGTTCGACCTGGCGGTCGGGCCCCTGGGCGTGTTCGTGCGCGGCGGGTCGATGCACATCGGCGGCAACACCCACGAGGACGAGCCTTACAACATCCCCCAAGGGCGCGACGCCGTCGGCTTCGCCGTGTCGCTGACCAGCCCCGGCGCGGACGGTCGGCTGTACTTCAGCGACATCTCCACCGACGCGGTCAGCGTCGACTTCGCCGGCCAGGCCAGCGCCAACCTGCCGGTCGACTTCCCCTCCGTCGGCAACAACGTCGGGGCGATCACCCTCGACATCCCCGATCTGACCGACCTGACCAACCTCACCTTCGACACGCCCGACTTCGCCGCCATGATCGATCAGCTCGATCTGGGCGAGAACCTGCTCGTGATCCTCGACGGCCTGGACTACCTGCTGGCGCGCCTCGAGGACGCGATGCGCAGCCGCGTGCTGAGTCAGTACCTGCCGCTGGTCGGCGATCAGCTCGGCCAGGGCGCCGACTTCATCGAGAACCTGCGCGATACCGTGCTCGCGTCCCTGCGCGACTCGCTGGCCGACGCCGGCGGCGACGCCATCGCCTGGGTGCACGACGCGCTCTACGACGCGCTGGGGCCCAGCGGCCTGGGGCTCGTCGAGGAGCTCGAGGACATCATCGTCCGCGAGATGCGCGACGGCGAGGACGCGCTGCAGGGCGTCGAGTTCGAGCTGAACCTGTCGCACCAGATCGTGCTGGCCTCGGGTGAGACGAGCTTCGAGCTGGGCCTGCCCGCGCTGGGGCTGGACGTGGATGGGTCGGTGGACCTGACGTTCGATTTCGACTTCAACCTCGCCTTCGGCGTGACGCGCGACGACGGGTTCTACTTCCTCGTCGACGAGAGCGAGCCCGAGCTGGCGGTGTCGATCAACGCGGCGATCCCGGGCATGAGCGCCGAGGGGCGCCTCGGCTTCCTGCGCATCATCGCTGAGGACGCCGACGACGACCCGACCAGCTTCACCGCCGGCTTCCAGGTGGACCTGACCTCCCCCGACGGCTCGCAGCGCCTGCGCTTCAACGACCTGCTGGGCGACGGCGGCCTGTCGTCGCTGCTCGAGGCGAGCTGGGGCGGCGAGACGAACATCAATCTCGACCTCATGGCCGACTTCGGCAGCGCGCAGTTCCCCTCGCTCGGGGCCGACCTGCGCCTGGCCTGGGCGTTCGGCGACAGCGCCGACGGGCTCGACGAGCCCTTCAGCATCGCCTTCGAGAACGTGCGCCTCAACGTCGGCGAGTTCCTCAGCGACTTCGTCGGGCCCGTCTTCGACAACATCGCCATGGTGCTCGACCCGCTGCGCCCGGTGATCAACGTGCTGACCACCCCCCTGCCCGTGATCTCCGATCTGGCGAGCGAGGATTTCACCCTCCTGGACCTGGCCCGCATCAGTGGCGGCACCGCTCAGGCCGAGTTCATCGAGGCGGCGGCGTTCGTCATCGACCTGATCGACGCCATCCCCGACGTCTCCGGCGGCGAGGAAGTCTTCATCAGCTTCGGCAGCTTCGCCATCGCCGGCGCCGACCCGGAGGACATGACCACCTTCGAGGACCCGGTCTTCGACATCTTCGAAGGTGTCGGCGACGTCATGGACCAGCTCCCGGGCGATGTCGGCGGCTTCTTCGACACCATCACCAGCGACAACCCCGTGCCCGAGCGCGGGATCATGTTCCCGCTGCTCTCGGAGCCGACGACGGCGTTCAATCTGCTGCTGGGCCGCGACGTCAAGCTCTTCGAGTACGTCCTGCCCGAGCTGGAGGTGGAGTTCACGTACCGGCATGTCTTCCCGATCGTCCCGCCCATCTTCGCCTCCATCGGCGGCACGATCGGGGCACGTGCGGATCTGGCGTTCGGCTACGACACGCGCGGGCTACGCAACTACATCGAGTCGGAAGATCTCATCGACCTGGCGGGCGGGTTCTACGTCAGCCAGGTGGGCGACCTGCCGCTGGCGAGCCTCTACGGCAGCCTGACGGCGACGGCGGACCTGGACGTGCTGATCGCCTCTGCGTCCGTCGGCGGCGGCATCTTCGCCACGCTCGACGTCGGCCTGCTCGACGCCGCCGACGACGGCCAGGTCTACTTCGACGTGTTCCTCGAAAACATCGGCCGCGGCGTGCTCTGCGCCTTCGAGCTCTCCGGCCAGATCACCGCCGGCCTGATCGCCAGCTACAAGATCGGCCTCGGGCCGCTGTCCAAGAGCGGCGAGTACCGCATCGCCGAGGTCGAGCTCGTCAGCTTTGAAACCGAGCACTGCCTGCCCGACATCCCCGGCGGGGACCGCTTCGAGTACAACGACGACCGTCGCGAGGCCGCGGACCTCGGCGCCGCCCCCGGCATCCACATCCCCGACGCCACGCTGCACTGGGAGGACGACGAGGACTGGTACAAGTTCGAGGTCGTCCGCCCCATGGACGAGATCGAGGTGCGCCTGGACATCGACGACCCCTCCCAGGGCGACATGAGCCTCCAGGTCCAGAACAGCCACGGCCGCACGCTCGAACGCGCCACCAACGCCGGGGCGAGCAGCGAGTCAATCGTGCTGCGCAATCTGGACCCGGGCACCTACTACGTCCGCGTCTGGGGCAACGAGGCCGACGACCGCGAGACGAACGACCCGCGCGAGTATCAGCTCTCCGTCACACCCGGCGCGGCGAGCAACACGCGCGTCTTCTACGTCAACGACGACACGCTCAAGGACGACAACGGCGATTACCTGACCTATTACGCCCTGGCTGAGGGCGACGACGCCAACACGGGCCTGACGCCGCACGACCCCGTCGCGTCGCTCCAGGCCCTCTTCGATCGCTACAGCATCGGGCACAACGACGTCATCGTCATCGACACCGGCAGCTACGACGTCAGCGACCTCGTGGTCGCCGGCCAGGGGCCGGTGTTCGCCGGCTCGCCTGACGGCACGACCATCAATTATTCCGGCACCGCCTTCCACCTCGACGGCGACGGAACGACCTTCTACAACCTCGGCTTCGCCGGCTCGGGCACCGCCATCGTCGCCGACGGCTCGATGGACCCCGACGTGCCCAGCACCCTGCTGCTGAGCAACGGCTTCCGCGGCTCCGGCACCGACGTCGAGGCGGCCGCCGGCGAGCTGCGCGTCTTCAACAACACCTTCAGCGGCAACGCCACGGCCGTGCACAGCACCGGCGACACCTGGGTCAACATCCGCGACAACACCTTCGGCACCGACAACGTCGGCATCACCCTCAGCGCCGGCGATGCCCTGATCCACCACAACCACTTCACCGGTCCCTCCAACCACGCCGTCAACGTCGGCGCCGACGCCATCACCAACATCCGCGACAACTACTTCGCCAACCCCGGCGTCGGCGTGCTCGTGCACAGCCACGACGGCGCCCTCATCCAAGACAACGCCTTCGACGGCGACGGCAGCGCCGCCGTGCACATCGTCGGCGACGGCCTCGCCCACGTCCTCGACAACGCCATCGAGGACTACAACACCGCCATCCTCATCGACTCCACCGCCCACAGCCTCGTCCAGGGCAACGAGATCGCCGGCTCCGGCAGCTACGGCATCCGCGTCACCGAAGCCGGCTCCACCCTCCGCGGCAACTTCATCGATGGCCGATCCACCGCCATCCGCATCGACGGCGACGGCGCCAGCCTCGTCGAACTCAACGAGATCACCGGCGGCGGCACGTACGGCATCCACATCCACTCCACGGGCCTCGCCGAGCTGCTCGCCAACGACATCGACGGCCGCTCCACCGCCATCCACGTCGCCAGCAGCAACGACAACGTCATCCGCAACAACCTCGTCCACGGCTCAGGCCAGTACGGCATCCGCCTGACCTCCGGGTCCAGCGCCGAGTTCATCGACAACGAAGTCACCGAGCGCGATACGGGCATCTTCCTCCAGTCCGGCAACGCCCTGCTCGCCGGCAACGTCGTCCACCACAACAGCATCGGCATCCAGGGCGGCGCCGTCATCGGCCCCGACAACTGGGACAACCCCAACCTCATCCACGACAACAACGTCGGCATCGTCGCCCCCCAGAACGGCGAGATCCGCTTCAACCGCATCTTCGACAACAACGTCGGCCTGCGGGCGCACTCGGGCCTGGCGATCCATCACAACGTCTTCTACGGCAACACGACGCGCTCCATCGAAGTCGCCAACCGCAACGGCGTCGAGATCTACCACAACACCATCCACACCACCACGGGCGAAGGCATTCGCCTCTCCAGCAGCACCCAGAACGTCGAGCTCTACCACAACATCCTCTGGGCCGAGGGCGGCTACAACCTCCACGTCGCCACCAACAGCCAGCGCGGCTTCGCCAGCGACTTCAACAACCTCTACAGCAGTGGCAGCGGCACGCTGCTGTGGTGGCAGAAGGACTTCGACGACCTCTTCGACTGGCAGATCGAAGGCCAGCACGACCGCCACAGCATCGGCTACACGAGCATCGACCCGACGCTGGACGACCCGCAGTTCGTCGACCTCGCGAATCACGACTTCCGCCTTGCCCCGGGATCGACCAGCATCGCCGCCGGCGACCCCGACCGCCCCAACGACCTCGAGCCGGGCCACCACGGCGGCCGGGCCAACCTCGGCGCCTATGGCAACACGGCCCTCGCCGCCGAGGCCGCCCCGAGCATCATCTACCTTCAGTACCCCAACTTCTACGCCGACTGGATGCCCGACGAAGGCCACCCCATTCTCTGGGACACCTACAACGTCACTGGCGCGGTGCGCGTCGAGGTGCACGAGGTCGGCGGCGGGCTGGTCGACGAGATCGGCGAGGAGGACGCCGCCGAGGGCTCCATGGTCTGGACCCCCAGCGCCAGCGGCCTCACCGGCGACCCCGACGCGCGCTACAAGATCCGCATCGTCTCGCTCGATGACCCGGGCGTGTGGGTCGAGTCGCGCGAGTTCTTCTCCGTCCCCGAGCCCAGCAGCGACTTCTACGTCAACGACGCCTCGACCGACGCCGCCGAGTACACCAGCGCCATCGGCGACAACCGCAACCCGGGCACGCGCCCCGACGCGCCCAAGGCCAACCTGCTCGCCATCACCCACGCCTACAGCCTCAGCCCCGGCGACACCGTCTACGTCGACGCCGGGCTCTACGAGCAGGTCTCCAACATCGTCCTCAGCGGCAACCCCGCCATCGGCGACGACCAGGGCTTCACCCTCCAGGGGCCCGTCCTCGGCGAGGCCATCTTCGACCGCGGCAACCCCCACGCCGGCTCGATGGTCTTCGACATCAACTCCGGCAACTTCATCACCATCCGCGACATCACCGTCCGCAGCGCCGAGGTCGGCATCCACGTCCGCGGCACCAGCTCCAACTTCTTCGCCGCGAACATCATCACCGAGCACCACAGCGACGCCGGCCTCTTCATCGCCTCCAGCGCCCACGAGCCGGAGCTCGAAGCCATCATCGCCCGGCACAACGACGGCCACGGCATCGATGTCCGCACCCAGATCGACCGCATCGCCGACTCCGTCGCCCACAACAACAGCAGCGCCGGCTTCTACCTCCGCAACACCGGCAACCTCCAGCTCACCGGCAGCGAGGCCTACGCCAACCACACCGGCATCGACATCAACAACTCCAGCGGCTCGCAGACCGTCATCGGCACCACCGAGCCCGACGGCGAGTCCGGCAACGTCATCCGCGACAACACCCGCTACGGCGTCCAGGCCAATAACCGCGTCACCATCGCCGGCAACCACCTCCACGGCCACCACGCCACCAACGGCCAGGCGCTGCGCCTGCACAGCGGCACCACCGCCCTGCGAAACGTGCTGCACGACAACTACTTCGGCATCTACGGCAACGGCGCCGACATCATCGAAAACCTCGCCTACGACCACAGCGACCGCGCCATCCAGGCCCTGGGCAACGGCAGCGTCATCGGCAACGTCGTCCGCGACAACCAGCGCGGGATCCAGCTCTATCGCTGGTTCAACGGCGACGCCGCCCACAACGTCGTCTACGACAACACGCTCTGGGGCGTGCTCATCGAGTCGCAGTCCAACCGCACCGTCAACTTCTACAACAACACCGTCTACCAGGACCAGGGCGACGCCCTGCGCTTGAGCGGCGCCACCGCCAACGTCACCCTCCACAACAACATCCTCTGGGCCACCCAGGACTACGTCCTCAACGTCAGCATCAACAGCCAGGCCAACCTCGCCAGCGACTTCAACATCCTCCACGCCACCGGCAGCGCCGTCATCGGCCGCTGGCAGGGCACCGATCGCCAGACGCTCCAACAGTGGCGCAGCGCGTCGTTCCTCGACGCCAACAGCCTCGACCAGAACCCCCTCTTCGTCGACCTCGACGCGCGAAACCTCCACCTCCAGAGCCCGCACGGCTCCGTCCACGCCGGCTCGCTGGCGCCCATCCTCGACGACGTCCTCGGCCTGCCGGTGATGACCACCCCCCTGTGGTCCAGCGACGACAACCTCTCCCCCGGCATCGACCGCGCCCACCCCGACTACAGCCCCGACAACGAGCCGACGCCCCACGGCGGTTACGTCAACCTCGGGGCCTACGGCAACACCGCCCACGCCTCGCTCAGCCCCGATGAGTACATCATGCTCCTGCGACCGGCAGGCGGCGAGGTCTGGCCCGCCGAGCAAACCTTCGCCATCAACTGGCGCAGCCACGCCCTGACCGACCCGACCACCATCAACATCGAGCTCCTGCGCGAGCAGGCCGGCGAGCCCGCCGTCGTCCACACCATCGCCGACAACGCCGAGAACACCGGCCAGTACCTCTGGACCATCCCCGCCGCCATCGACCCCGCCGACGACTACCTCGTCCGCATCACCCCCAGCGGGGCCACGCACCTCTCCGACCTCAGCTTCGACACCTTCACCATCACCGAGCCCATCAGCGTCTACTACGTCAACGACGACACCGTCGTCGACGGCGGGTGGACCACCGAGCCCGGCTCCGACGCCAACACCGGCCTCTCGCCTGACTCGCCCATGGACTCCATCCGCCGCGTCATCGAAACCTACAACCTCGGTGCCGGCGACATCATCATGGTCGACGCCGGAACCTACCACCTCTCCTCCAACATCACCCTCGAGCCCGAAAACGCCGGCCTGACGATCATCGGCTACAACGAGGCCGCCTACCCCGAGCTCGAAACCCTCATCGACCGCGGCTCCACCTCCTCCTCCAGCCACGCCTTCCACCTCGACGGCGCCACCAACGTCACCCTGGCCAACCTCTCGGTCACCGGCGCCTACGACGGCATCCTCATCCAGAACAGCCCCGACGCCACCCTCACCGACCTGCGCGTCTTCGGCCA
>SLDI01000276.1:0-17721 GCA_007125385.1 Phycisphaeraceae bacterium
CTTGAGCGTGGCCCTTGGCGTGCGCGCGGTGGAGTGCGGCTTCTCGGTGGCGTTCTACCGCATCGACGAGTTGATCCACGCGATGAAGCAGGATGCGGAGCTGCCGCCGCAGCGGCTGCGTTTCCGCCGATACGACCCCGAGCGTACCAGCGGGAGGCTTGCTTCATAGATTCACTGACAAGCGCAGTCCGCGGAGCTTGTCCGTGCGGATCGGCATGACGAAGCCACAACGCCATCCGGCACTGACAAGGCCGAAGACGGCCTTGTCAGTGGCACCCGCTACCTTTTCGGGGTGCCCCCGCCCGAAGTGCCCATACGCGTCACACGTAGGAAAAACGCGGCATGCCGTTCAAAAAATACGCGGACCTCGACTGGGCGATCCGGGCTGGAGCAGGTGGCGCAGGTGGTGCAGACGCTGGTGTGGAAGCGCTGGCGTCGCAACTGGCGATCGTGGGCTGAGCTGATGGAGCGCCTGGCGTACTGGCAGCATCGCAACGCCGCCAGCTCCCGGGGCCGACACCGCCGGCGCACACGAATTGAGACTACGACGATTGCGCCGACGTCAGACGCCGGTACAGGGTTGTTCGCAGTGGCGGCAGCCAGTAGGATCGCGCCGTCTTACTTCCGCGGCGGTTGCCATCCGGACGCAGCCGCCAGGTCGCTCGCGAGGACGTGAACCATGACGCACCGAGGCTTGTGGATGGTGATGGGGCTATTGTCCGTGCCGCTGACCGGCTGGACGGGCACGAACGCCGCTTCGACGGGACCGCTGACGCTGGCGCAGGACGGCCGCAGCGACTACGTCATCGTCGTCGGCGAGGCGGCGAGCCCCTCGGAGCGCTTCGCCTCACGCGAGTTGGCCGAGCACATGGAGCAGATCAGCGGGGCGCGCCTGGCGATCGAGCGTGGCGGCGATGTGCCCGAGCGCGCGATCGTGCTCGGGTTCGACGCCGCGGCCGCACTGGGCATCGACGCCGACGAAAGCCTCGGCGACGAGGGCTTCATCATCCGCACCGTCGGCGACCGCCTGGTCATCGCCGGCGGCGCCCAGCGCGGGACGCTCTATGGCGTGTACACGTTTCTCGATAGCCTCGGCGTGCGCTGGTGGTACCCCAGGCACACGCATCTGCCCGAGCTCGCCACCGTCAGCGTCGAGCCGGTCGACGAGCGGCACATTCCAGCCCTGGAATACCGCGACATCATGTACATGGAGAGCTTCTCGCCCGCCGGTCGGCTGTGGATGGCGCGCAATCGCCTCAACGGCCTGGCGTGGCAGGACCGCGACGACAACGAGCAGCTCGGCGGGCGCTATCGCGTCAGCGGCAACCTCGTCCACTCCTACGTGCACCTGATGGAGGAGTCCGGTCACGAGCTGACCGACGACATGTGGGCGCTGGTCGATGGCGAGCGCCGGCCCCGGCGTCAGCCCTGCCTGACCAGCGACGCGACGTTTGAGGCGATCCTCCAGGGCGTGAGGCAGCGCTTTGACGACGACCCGGAGCTCGAGTTCGTCGTCGTGGGCCAGATGGACAACGACGATTACTGCCGGTGCGACCAGTGCGCCGCGATCGACGAGCGTGAGGGCTCCAACGCCGGGCAGGTGGTGCACTTCGCCAACCGGGTGGCGGAGGCGATTGACGCCGAGCGGCCGGGCTCGCGGATCGCCACGGCCGCGTACGGCTGGTCGCGCGAACCGACGGAGAATCTGAGCCTGCGTGACAACGTGATCCTGGTCAACGCGCCGCTTCAGCTCAGCTTCGCGCACGACCCGGCGACCTCGGACATCGAGCCCAACGCCAAGCTGCGCGACGAAATCGCACGCTGGGACGAGCACAGCGAGACGATGTTCATCTGGCACTACTCGGGCAATCGCGACCACTACCTGATGCCCAACCCGGACCTGACCGCCTTCGTGCCCTTTGCGCGCTTTTATCACGAGCATGGGGCGATCGGCATCTTCGTGCAGGGCACGCACGTGGGCCGGGGCACCGAGTTCGCTCCGCTGCGTCACTGGCTCTGGGCGCGGGCGCTGTGGGATCCGCACGCCGATGGGCGGGCGCTGATCGAGGAGTTTGTGCAAGGCTACTACGGCCCGGCGGCGGAGCACGTGCTGGCGTACATCGATCACATGCACGGCGTGGTGCAGGATGAGAACATCTTCATCGGCCGGCGCGTGCGGCTGAGCGCGCCGTTTCTGCGCGGCGAGGTGATGGCAGAGGCGGCGCGGCACATGCACGCGGCGCGGCAGGCGGTCGCGGGCGACGAGGTCTTCGAGCCCCGCGTGCGTCACGCCCAGGCGCCGGTGCTCTACACGCTCGCCAAGCGCGGGCCGGGCTCGCGGCTGTGGAACGCGGTGGAGCAGGTCTACGACGAGCTGGGCGAGCCGCTGGAGCTGGCGTGGATCGCTCGCGAGCTGCGGCAGACGGCGCGTGATTATGACATGAACCGCGTCAACGACCCGGACCCGATCGACCCCTGGCTGGACTGGCTGGATGACTACGCCAGCCGCGCCGCCGCGGGCCCGGTGCGGCCGGCGGAGCTTGAGGATGTGGACGCGTCGCGTGTGCGCCTGGTGCAGGCGAACCAGTTCGACATGCAGCCGCGCTGGTGGGCGCCGGCGCAAGGGGCGAGCGACGGCTGGGCGGCGCACGTGCCGCAGGCGGGCTGGCACACGCGGTACCACTTCAGCGAGCACGAGGACTTTGAGCCGGGCCGGAGCTATCGGCTGTACGTGCGCGTCAAGGCCGATCTCGAACCCGAGGCCGAGGGGGAGGTGTGGGAGTTCGGCGTGCATCCCGGCGGCGGGCGCGTCGGGGCGACGGCCGAGGAACTCGGCGACGGGCAATGGCACGTCGTCGAGCTCGGGCCATTCGAGCCGGAGCGCAACCAGGGCTTCTGGACGGCGCTGATGCGCACGCCGGGTGTCAACAGCGTGGCGGTTGATTGCCTGTGGCTCGTCGAAGAGCGGTAGACGGCGCCTCAGGGTGACGATCGCCTTGCGTGCTCACGGGTCGGGCGGTGTGATGGTGCGGTGACCTGGGCTGCGGTTGACCTGCGGGGCTTCAGTTGGCTGCATCACACCGCTTCTCTCCCTTGCGGAAGTCACCCGGGCCGCTGTGACGATCACCATGTCCCAGAGCCCCTCGCGTCAGCCGCCGGCGCCCATCGGAACCTGGCCATCTTCGAGGGGCGGCCGGACATCGGCCGATCCGTGGCCAATCCTGCGTCGCTACGACGCCGAGCACCTGCTTCGTGTCGCGATGCCGATCGGCGGCATCGGGACGGGGACGGTGAGCCTCGGCGGCCGCGGCGACCTGCGCGACTGGGAGCTCATGAACCACACGAGCAAGGGGCACAAGCCGTGCGAACGTCGGCAAACGCACGGCTTGCCCTTCGGGACAAGCCGTGGCACCCCGGGGCCCGAGGTTGAATCAACCATTCAAGCATCAATAAGTTGCAGGCGTGAATGTAGGGTGGGTAGAGCAAAGCGAAACCCACCGGAATTGTCGAGGATCTACGACGTTCGTGGTGGGTTTCGCTCCGCTCTACCCACCCTACATCAATGCGTCGCGGCTTCCCGCGCAAGCGGCACGACGACACCAGCCGCGCGGCGGGCGCATGCCCGACGCGCATTGGATGCCCCTTGCCCCAACGCGCGGCAGGTCACTCCTCCAGCACCAGTTCACCACTTGTCCGAGCGTCGTCCCAGTAGGCGAACGTGGGGCTGTTGGGCACGAGCATCACCGTGTTGCGGGCCCAGTCGGCACCGCGGTAGACGTTGGGCGTCTCGTCGTGGTCCTCGACGCGCACGACCCACCCCACGCGGTCGCCGGGGCCCACGCCGAGCTGTGCCAGCGACACCGAGCCGGTGATGATGTAGCCGCCTTCGCTGCGCCGCGACTCGGCGTGCAGATCCAGCCCACCACGGGCCGAGCCGGTGGCGGCGTCGTGGGGCACGGGCAGTGCCAGCGTGTGCTCAAACGGCAGGCGACTGTCCAACCATCGCCGGTAGTTGGCGGTGGACAGGTGAAGCCTGGCGGTGTCGTTCTCCGTGAGCACGTCGTCGCGCACCGCGATCGCGAAGTGCAGCCGCTCGCCGTCGTGGCCGAGGCGAACGCGGACGGAAAGGTCGTCGGGCCCGTGCCACGACGCCGGGTAGTACAGGTGCGTGCCGATGGCCGCGCCCGAGTCCGCCACGATGTCGGCGGCATCGCTCGGCCAGGCGTCGAGGTCGAACGGATCGCTCGGCGGGCCCGCGATGCGCGGCGCCGCCTGCTCAGGCGGCGCGACGATGCGCTGACGCAGCTTCAGCTCCTCCGTCAGCGCGTGGCCGAAGCGCACGTCCAGTTCCTGATAACGCCCCGATTCGAAAAGCTCACGCCCAAGCTCATGATGGCTTACCAGGGCGGCATCGGCCGCCTCGGGCTCGAGCGCGCGCAGCGCCTCGAGCAGCGTCGCGTATCGCGTCAACCGCTCGTCGAGCCAGTCGACGTACGCCTGCGCCGCCTCGCCTCGCACCTCGACGGCCGCATCACCCTCATGCACCAGCGTGCGCATTTCGAAGGGCGCGAGCGTCAACGCCTGCGCCTCGTCGGCGAGGGTCACCTGCACGTCGGCCTCGAACGGCGTGGGGTTCAGGACGGTCGCATACGTTTGGTCCTCGTACACGCCCCGCCGGGCCTGCGCCGGCGTGGTGCCATGCACCGCCAGGTCATCAAGCTCAATCGGCGGCAGGGCGCGGTAGGCCTGGGCGAAGCGTCGCAGCGAGCCTTCGAGCCCGGCGCCTTTGCGGTTCCACGACCCGGCGATGAGAAGGTCGCGATCGCGATGGCGCATCGCCGTGGCCCACGCCGCGGTCGCCGAAGGCTCGGCAGGGTTGAAGTCCGGCGCGACCCATTGCTTGCGGTACCAGAAGTTGTTCGTGTCCAGACCCAGGTAGGCCTCGAAGAAGGTGTTAAAGAGCATCGTCGCCCGCGTGTCGTGCAGGTCGCTCTTGGCTTGCGACTGCTCCATGTCAAAGTAGAGCATCGATCGCGGCTGCTGGCTGTAGCTGGGGTAGATCGCGTGGTCGTCAAGCTGGTACTGGTACATCACCGTCAGCCCGTCGACGGCCCCCAGCTCGTGCGGGTCGCGCCCCCAGCGCGTCCAGAGACGATGCGCTTCCTCGGCCAGGAACGTCTGAAGCGGCTCGCCGGAGCCCTGCCAACGCGCCATCACGTCGCCCGCGTCGCTGAAGTACTGGTGATGCAGATCCTGCGCGCCCACGAGCGTGAAAATCTTCAGATCCGCCTTGCGTTCGTGGATGAAGCTTGTGAACCGCTCCAGGTCCCCGTCGCAGCATTCCAGGAGGATGTCCGGCAGCGAGTCGCCATACGCCGGGCTCAGGTCCGGCGTGTCGAAGCCGATGCCGTAAAGCGACTCGTGATGCCCGTAGCGCTCGATGAACTGCGCGAAGCCTTCGAACAGCCCCTCGCACCACGCCTCGCGGTCGTCCGTCTCGGCGTAGCTCTCGCCGCCAATGCGAAAGGCCCGGCTCATGCCGAAGGTGGCGATGAACTTCATCCCCGCATCGTCGAGCATGCTCAGAATGTGGCCGATCTCGTCCGACTCCAGATCGCCGTCCCACGCCTCGATGCGGGCGCGAAAACCCCAACCGTTGTTCGACACCGCCGGCCACATGACCACGTTCTGGCCGAGGTACCGGTGATATTCGATGAGGTTCTCGAACGTCTGCTCGCGATCGACCAGGCCGAACACCCCCTGCCAGACGACGAGCGACCAGTTGTAAAACGTCCCGAGCATGCGCGGATCGTCCGGGGCCGGGTCGTCGACCTCCAGCGCCGGCAGACCGCCCTCGATGGCGTACACCCAGATGCGCGATGCGGCCGCGGGCTCGCCGTGGCGGTTGAAGTTCGCCACCATCGCCACCGGCCAGTCGTCGGTCGGCCAGTAGAAGAACGTGTGGTACTGCATCGTGTTGGTCAGCGGGAAGGGGTTGCCCGTGTAGACGCCCGTCTCCAGCGACCAGTCGTTGTTCATGGCCCCGTCGTAGCCGGACTCGTGGGTGAAGAAGCTGATCTGCCTCACCGCGTCGTCGGGGTACTCGAAGACGATCAGGTGCGGCTGATTGCGCCCCGCGGCGCGCCAGCGATACGCGAAGAACGCGTGGCGATGCGCGGCCGTGACACGGTAGCGGCCGATCTCGCCCTCGACGATGCGCGACGTGCCCTGGTCCATCATCGGATGCGGTGTGTCGGGATCGGTCGCGTCGATGAAATCGACCAGGCGAAGCTCAAGGTCCAGACCAAGCTCCGCCGGCAGCTCCGGCGCCTCGGCGACGATCCGGTCGATCACGGCATCGTCAACATTCACGGCAGGCTCCCGGCCCTGGCTGGCGGCAGTGAGCAGAAGAATAATCGCAACGGCGGATGCGATGCGCATGGCGGAGCCTCCAATGGTGAGCATGCCTTCAATCCTCCAGGGCCTGGGCGATCTCTGCCGCCAGTTCGTAGAGCTTACGGTCCTTGTCCTGCCAGTTGAAACTGCGCAGCCAGCGCTCACCGGCGATGTGCGGCTGCTCGTTCCAGGTCATGCCCCGGCTGGCGTAATGCCATTGCGCGCCGTGCAGGCGCAGCGTACTGCTGCCGACCCACGCGGCATTGAGCCGATCGTCGAGCCCAGCCTGAGCGCTTTCGGCCAGCCGCTCGCCGATACGCTCGCGGCGCTGCTCGTCAACCAGCACCGACTCAATGTACACGCGAGCCTCGGCGGCCTGGTGCCCCTCGCGCAGAGCCTCGTAACGCTGCGTGGACACGGCGCCGTCGGGTCCGGGCGCGAAAACGTGGCTGTGCAGGTTCAGGTTACGCCAGTCGCTTTGCGGGTAACGGGCCCAGGTGAACGCCCGGCGGTTGCCCCGGCGGTCGCGCACCGCCTGCCAGTTGTCCGCGCCGACCCGGCCGAGCCCGCGCTGATCGCCGGTGATGGTGAACTCGAGGATGTGGTGCCAGAGCGACGCCGGCTGGTTGGAGAAGCCACGCGAACGCATGTAGTAGGCGACCAACGCCTCACGCTGCCAGCCGCGGAGCACGCCGGCGTCCGTGTCGTGCGGAAAGTTCACGTGCCAGACGCGGCTCTGGTAGCCGGCGGGGGCGATGCCGTGGACGCCCGTGGGACCGTGGTCCCCGACACCGAAGTGACTGTGGGCGACCCAGGGCACGCCGGGGGCGTTGTCGTGCCAGAACGCGACCTCCTCGCGGCGAGGCCAGATGTCCGAGATCAGCCCGAACATCGCCTGATCCGTCAGGCCGCGCTCCTCCAGACGCCGCGTCACCCCCGACCACAGCGCCGACCACGGCTCAAAGCTCGCGTCGTCGGTGAAATCGGGCAGTTCCAGACGACCGGGCTCGGCGTCATCGGCGGAGTCCACCGCGGTGACCACCGGCCCTTCGCCGTGGGCATCGAGGTGGTTCAGCGCCATCGTGCCCATCTGCCCCTCCTCGCCCGCCTCGGCGCGCTGCTTCGAGCCGACGTAAAGATCCCACACCACGAAGCAAATGATCGTCGTGTCCAGGTGCTCGGCCGCAATGTCCAGGTAGCGCTCCATGACGCTGTAGTCGAACGCATACGAGCCATCCGACTGCTCGATCCAGCGCACCATCGACTGCTCATTGCCCATGTTGGTCTCGGCCAGCAGCGGAACGTAGACCACGCTGGTGCCGATCTCCCCCATGAGCTTGAAGGAACGCTCGATCTTCGCCCAGTGCTCCTCGGACCACAGCTCCACCGCGTACTCCAGCGCCACGGCGTCCGGCGACTGGACCAGCTCAATCCAGGTCCGGTACGCATTGCGCGGCGGCAGCGACCAGTCGATCACCTCCAGCTCAACGTCAACGTGCTGCTCCGGCTCGCCATCCATGCTCACGTGGAGCTGCCCGCGGTAGAGGCCGGCCGGCGCGTCCTCGGGGATGCTCACGCTCAACCACAGCGGCACCACGGCGCCGAAGCGGGGCTCGACGCCCTCGGGCGCGGCCGGGGCGCGGTCCACGACGGGCTTGCGCTGCACGGGGTACGCCGCGGCCGGCTCCTCCTCCAACGCCCCGAGATAGCCGGCCTCGTGCGTGTAGGGCTGCGACTCGCCGGTGTAGGGCCACGCCAGCGGCCAACCGCCCCATGCCCGGCCGTAGCGCACACGCAGGTGCTCAGCCCCGATGCTCGCTCCCTCAGGCCCGGTCAGCCCGTCAATCTCGGCACGCAGCCCCGTGATGGCTTCGTCCCGGCCGAGCACAACCTTGCCGCTGTAAACCCCCCGCCGGGCACCGACCAGGCGCAGCGGCTTCAGCGGCTGGTTGGGATCCGCCCAGTCCATGTCGAACACCGGCGCCAGCGGCTGGCTGTTCCAGATCTGCAAGCCCCGCGGCCGCACAAGATTCGCCGCCACGCCCGCACCATCGCTTGCCGTCAGCCGCCCGTGGCGAAGCTGGGCCGTGGGCAACGCCAACCAGGGCCGGCCACCTTCACCGGCGTCCGCCAGCGCCGCGTCATACGCCGAGCGCACCACTTCAATGCCAATCACGTTCACCCCCTCACGCAGCGCCTCCGCAGGCAGCGCGACCTCAAGCTCCCGCCCCAGCGCGTCCAGAAACGCCCGACGCGCCTCGGCGCCGACACGTGAGGCATCCCGCGGCTGGTCGTCGTCGTCGAAGAACGCCTCGCGCGGGTAGGCCTCCGCCAGACTGTCCTCGGTCAACGGCCCCGCCGCGACGTCGCCGCGGGCGATCTCCTCGCCGTTGAGATACACAATCACACCGCCGTGGTAACGCAGGCTCAAACGCAGATCCCGCGTCGCGCCCGGATCCTCCACCCGGAAACGCCCACGCACGTACTGCCGGCTGACGAACGGCGAACGCACGCCGTTCATCAGCGTGCCCGCCAGCCAGCCGCTGTCGTCAAAGTCCGGCTCGTGCCACGCGGCGGGGCGCAGCCGCGGCGGGGCGTCGAGGTAGCCGCGCTCGAAGCTCATCGTCTCGAGCCGGCCGTCGGTGTGACGCAGCACAGGCGGGGCAAGCGCGTGGTGCAACCGCCAGTTGCTCGTGGTGTCCAGGATGATGACCTCACCCGGGTCACCGGCGAAGCTCGGCCGTGCCAGGCCGAGCAGCGCCACCACGAGCAGCGTGCAGGCGACCATCCATCCAAAGCGATCGGGGTTCATCAATTCAGGCCTCGTCCTGGGAGGTTACCACTGGTCGCCGGTTTGTGCCGGCGTCGTGCGCAGGCCGGCTCCGGATCATTTAACGGCGATCCCCGAGGCCTGCCCGACCTGGCGCTGCTGCGCGGAGCAGTGCCCCATTCGCGCCGTCGCCCGGGCCGACGACAACGCCGGCAGGAGGATGGCGATCAGCAACGCAATGATGGAAATGACCACCAGCAGCTCGATCAACGTAAGCGCGGCACCCGATCGCAGTTTTCGATCTCATCACGAGCTTCCCACTTGCCTCCGACCGTCCCTGCTGCCATCGGCGTCCGCCCGACCTCCAACCGTCAACCAGATAAAATCGTAACGTTCGGTTATATCTAATCAGGGCGATGCTTCGCTGTCACGGCCCCACGGCTGCCCCACGCCGCCGCACGCCCCCGGCTCGCGGGCCGGGCCACGCAAGCCCACATAACGCGTTATGGTTGGCCGACAGTCAAACCCCCCATCGCCCGGCCGGGTCCCGTGCCCCTGCTGATCCCGCACACCTTGCGCATCACCACCGGCATGAGCTCACTGACATTCACCACCCTGGAACTGCCGGCCGCCAAACTCGGCGAGCCCAACCCCCTGCCGCCTCTGCCCCGTCCCCGGCCGCGACGCCGTGTCGAGCTGGCGGACGACGCGCTCGAGCTCGACGGCCGATACATCGGCTACGGACAACACAGCACCGTGCTGCCCTATCTCATGCAGGACGGCTTCGACCGCCAGCGCCAGCCACGCCGCCTGCCCGCGGCAGTCCTCGAAAACGAAACCCTCCGCGCCGAGTTCGCCCTGAGCCTCGGCGCGCGCCTCTGGTCGCTCGTGCACAAGCCCGGCGGACGCGAACTGCTCTATCGCAACGACGTCTTTCAGCCCGGGTCGCTCGCGGCGCGCGGGGCATGGTTCAGCGGCGGCGTGGAGTGGAACTTCGGCCCGATCGGGCATCACCCCCACACCTGCTCCCCGCTGCACACCGCCAGCCTCCGCGACGACCGCGGCGACCCGGTGCTGCGCGTCTACGAATACGAGCGAATCCGCGGCACCACGTTTCAGATCGACTTCGCCCTGCCCGCCGGGTCGCCCTGGCTGCTGGTCACCGTGCGGCTGATCAACCTCACGGACCGCGTGCCGCCGGCCTACTGGTGGTCGAACATCGCCGTGCCCGAAGCGCCGGATGTGCGCGTCGTCGTGCCCGCCAGCCACGCGTTTCGCTTCGGGTATCACCGCCAGTTGCAGTGCCTCGCGCTGCCCGAGCATGACGGCCACGACATGACCTACGCCACGCGCAGCGACGCCGCCTACGACTGCTATTTCCGCGTGCCGGACAACATCGCCCGACCCTGGATCACCGCCCAGGACGCCCAGGGCCAGGGCTTGATGCAGGCCTCGACCTCCCAGCTTCGCGGCCGCAAGCTCTTTGCCTGGGGCATGGGTCCAGGCGGCAGGCACTGGCAACGCCACCTCACGCAAGACGCCGGGCCCTATATCGAGATCCAGGCCGGCCTGGCGCGCACCCAGATGGAGTGCGTCCCCATGCCGCCGGGCGCCGACTGGAGCTGGACCGAAGCCTACGGCCTGCTGGCAACGAGCCCCGAGGCCGTGCACGCAAAGGGCTGGGCGGCGGCCGCGGCCCACGTCGAGCAATGCATCGACCAGGCGCTTCCCGTCCACACGCTGCACGCCATCCACCGCCAGCGCCGCACGCTCGCCACGCAGCCGCCCGAGCACATCGTGGGGCACGGCTCGGGATGGGGCGCGCTGGAGCGCCGGCGATGCCGGGCGGACGGCCAGGCCGAGCCCTTCGCCGTCTCCACCGTGTTCGAGGATGCCAGCATGGGCCGTGAGCAGGAGCCCTGGCTGGCGCTGCTCGAAGAGGGGCAACTGCCCGCGATCAACCCGGCCGACTTCCCCGGGAGCTACCAGAGCAGCGAACCGTGGGGGCAACGCCTCGCCGACGCCCTCGCCGCCGGGCGCGGCTGCCCCTGGCTGACGGAGCTTCACCTGGGCATCATCGCCGCCGCCCACGATCGCCTCGACGAGGCCGAGACGCACTGGCGCCGCTCCCTGTCGCATGAATCCAGCCTGCTGGGGCATCGTTGCCTCGCCCGCGTGCTGAGCGATCGCGCCGAGCCGGCCGCGATCGAGCATTGGCACCAGGCGGTGACGCTGGCGCCGGCGAGCGCGGCCGTGGCGGTCGAGGCCTGCAACGCCATGGTCAGGCTCGAGGCGTGGGACGCACTGGAGCGCCTCCAGGCAATGCTGCCCCAGGCGCTGCAGCAGCACGGCCGGGTGCAGTTGGCCGAGGCGACACGCCTGCTCGCCCGGGGCGAGTTCGACGCCGCCGAGTCGCGGCTCGATCAGATCGAAATCGCCGACTACCGCGAAGGCGAAACCAGCCTCACCGACCTCTGGTTCCGCATCCAGGCCCACCGCCTCGCCCAGGCCGAGCAACGCGACGCCGACGACCCGGCCGTGCTCCAGCGCGTGCGCGCCACGCTCCAGCCGCCGGCGCGGCTGGACTTCCGGATGGCGTGAGGGAAACCGTCACCTGGTCATGGCCCCCGGCGTTATCCGCTGATGGACATTTCGTCGGGCCGCTGGTGCGCGGGGCGCAGCCCGAACAGGCGCGACAGCGCCAGCCACGCCGCGGTCTGCGCCAGGATCGGGGCCTGCGGCGTCCAGTGCATCACGTCCAGGCAATCGGCCAGCGGCGCCAGCGCCCGGACGCGCACTCGGCGTGACAGCTCGGCGGCGAAGGCCTCATGCCGGGCCAGTTCGCCCGTGAGCACAAGCTGGTGCGGCCGCAGGAGGTTCACCGCGTTGGCCATCGCCATGCTCAGCAGCTCGACGATGGGCTCGACCGATCTCGGCGTCACCGCGTCGAAGCGGGCCAACGCCTCCTCCAGACGCGGACAGTCCCCGCCGAGCCGATGGTAGTAGGCCGTGCTCACGACCCGCTCCAGGCATCCGACCTGGCCGCAGCAGCAACGGTCGGTTGTCACGGGGAACTGGGTATGGGCCAGCTCGTTGGCGGCGAGCAGGCTGCCCGGAGACGAAGCGCCGTCGGTCAGCACCGACGCGCCAACCTCACCATCGCCCAGCGACACAAGCAGCGTCACCCGTTCCGGCTCGACGCGCTGGCCGAGCAGCCAGTCGGTCACCAGACTGCAAAAACAAGCCGTTCAAGCCATCCTGGAACCGATGGCTCAACTCACGGATTTCTGCAAACAGTTCGTCTGATCATCCTGCTGCCATGTCTTCGCCGCATAATCAACTGCCATAGTCCGCCAAAAGCGTACAATGTCATTGAGAAGGAAACGAGGCATGCGTGGGGCAGTTGAGTCCCATGTGACATTGCGTTCGGACACGAGATAACGATCGAGGATGCCCTTCACCACACGATCGTGAACAAGCTGGCCCGCGACAGGTTTCGATTCAAGCAGAAGCAACATGCGACGGGTAAAATTGGGATTTGTATCCGCCGTGAGGCCAATGTGATGGATGAGTTCGTGGCTACTTGCCATTGTGCCAAAAGTCATTGTCGCACCAGGTTCAGCAAAACCTTCTTGCTGGTAAATGCGGCGAATGTCATTGGCAAGACGAAAGTGCTGCGGGTCGGCCGGACCATCAATCAGAAAGGTCCAATCCAAGTCACTGCCTGGCGTGAACTCGTCTCGGGCAAATGACCCAAAAATCACCACCGATGTGTTCTGAGGTACGAGGCCAGAACTGTCCAGTGCCAAATTGGTGAGTCGTTTCTCGGCCCGCTCGGTACAGCGAATAGCTTCTTGAATGCAAGGCAATTCAAGGCCGAACGCGTGGGGAATTCGTGCGATCGGACGATCAGGACCAGTTGCGCCACTATTTGTCGACATACTTCTCCATTTTAGCGCCCTCGGTGGCACGATTGCGGCCAAGGAGCGAGAGCCATCATCCGTATGCTCACGGGGGGAATCCCCAGTCTCGACCGCCCAATTTACCGGCCTTCGCCTCCGGAGTAAACAGTATAGCTCTTCCGGTTTTCGCGTATGCCCCTAAACCGCTGACATAATCAGGATTTGCGCCTGATGCGGATGCCGGGGACGGTTTGCCGTTCCTCGGCTCCCTCGCCCGACATGCCGGGGGCCGACGGGCGGACAATGTGGCCATCTTCGGGATGCTGTGAGGCACCCGTTCCATACAAGTTCTAAGAACACCTAACAGAGCTTCAAGTCCAGAACTGGGTGTATCCGATGCGGACCAATAGAGGCAAGGCGAGATCGTGGTTCTGTCACGGAGGGCAGCATCATGGCCAAGCCACTTGTCACGGACGAATTGTGGGCGTGGATCGAGCCACTTCTTCCCAAGCCCAAGCCGCGGTCGCCCCGAGGCGGCCGGCCGCCGATCGACAATCGCACCTGCCTCGAAGGCATCCTATTCGTGCTCAAGACCGGCATTGCCTGGGAAGACCTGCCGCCGCAGTTCGGCTGCTCGGGCATGACCTGTTGGCGACGCCTGCGCGACTGGCACCATTTGGGGGTCTGGGACACGCTGCACCACATGCTTCTGTGCAAGCTGCGCGAAGTCGACCAGATCGACTTTTCACGTGCCGCGGTCGACAGCGCCTCGGTGCGGGCGTTAAAAGGGGGGCGCGCACCGGCCCGAATCCAGTCGATCGTGCGCGACGAGGCAGCAAGCATCACGTGTTGACCGATGCCAACGGCATCCCGCTTGCCTACGCGTTGACCGGGGCCAACGAGCACGATGTCACGCAACTCAAGCCCTTGGTGGAGGCGGTTCCGCCGATTGCGGGGAAAGTCGGCCGGCCGCGGCGCCGCCCTCGCGAACTCTACGGCGATCGGGCTTACGATTCGCAGGCTCATCGTGATTGGTTGCGTCACCTTCCTGGGTGACATCCGTCTTCGCGGCATCGACGCCATTGTCACTGACCCACCCTACGGCGAGTGCGGCGAGTTCGAGGAAAGTACAAGCCCCAAAGAGGCAGCCTGCCTGGTCGAGCAGGCACTTCAATCCGTCCCGCTCCCGCTGAATGGCCTGGCGTGCGTGTTCTGGACCATGCGTTCGCTGGACCTGATGCTCGACACCGTTCGCCGCGCCGGCCTGACCTACCGCCGCACGTTGACAATGTACCTCCCCAACGGCTCCGCCCGACCCTTCCGAGGCTGGCTCCCTCGCGTTCAGCCCATCCTCGTGGCGCAGCGCTACTCCCCGCGCCGCTCGGCGGCGTTCCATCGCCGCGTGGCAGCCTACCTTCGTCGCGCGATGACGGCATGTGAGGTGTCGCGTTCCGAACTGGCTCGACGCGTTGGCTGCGACCCGCGCCTCGTGCGCAAGTGGACGCACGGGCGCGACCCCGGCTGGTGCCTGCCGACGCCGAGGTTCTACCGGTGCCTCAAACGTGTTCTGAAGCTCGATGGTACCTTCGACTGTTTGCTGGACCGGGCCCCGGCTTCGGCACACCCCCAGCGGGAATTCGCCTACCACCACGACTGCTATGTCGTTGAGTCCGCGCGCAACGGCAGCGGGCAGCACCCAGCGGAGAAGCCCCTTTCCGTAGTGCAGCACCTCGTGGACTCTGCCTCGGACGAGGGCGTGATCGACCCGTTCATGGGCTCAGGCACGACGGGGGTCGCATGCGTGCGGGCCGGGCGGCGCTTCGTGGGTATCGAGCGGAACAAGAAGTTCTTCCGCCGGGCGGTGAAGCGGATTGAAGGAGAACTCAGCGGTTTGCGATCGTCGGATGCCGCGGAAGGAACTGGATGAGGGGACAACGGGCGGAGACCACGGGCAGCCTGGATCACCTTGCCGGTGCGTGTCGTCGTGTTGACGAGGATCGGGACGGCCGCACCGGCTCAGGGTTCCGACAGCCACACCGCTGTGGTCGCAATCCATCGCCGTGTTGAAGGCTACCGTCGTGATCGCCACCCACATTAGCACAGCCACGACCCTGTGCAGGCGGTAGAGGACGAGCACCGGGAGCGGACTGAAGGTGCCGTTGGGTGACCTGCCACACCCACACTTGGGGTACGTCGATCCAGCGGGGCGCCTTGGACAGCGGGTGGCACGCGCCGTAGTACTCTTCGAGCGCCGGGGTGACCTTGGACCGCTCCTCGGCATCGCGCAGCAGGGACACCCGGTAGGTGAGCAGCGCCCGGAGCAGGTTGTAGCTGGCGGGACATAGACGTTCCCCAGCGGCTCAGCCTATCGAGCCGGATGCCCTTGGGCGTTTGGCGGCACAAATAGGGGTTGGAACAGGGGCCATGCGGCGGTACGCTGGTGGTCGAGCCGGTCAGCACCGGGCTGGCCGGGCAGCATCTGGGGAATCTTGGCCAGGGGAATGCGGCATGACTGAGGAAGATGCCATCTACGAAGCCTCGCTGCCGTATCTGGTCGGCATCACCGTGGCGACTGACACACCAGGCCCTACCGGTGATTGGGTAGACGGCCTCCGTCGGTTTGCGCTGTCGGGATCGGTGTTTGAATTTCACGGCCGATGGGTACTTGCAACCGCAGGTCACTGCATTAACGATCTTAACGCGATCGTTCGCCATGACGGTCAGTTGAGTGTCGCGGTGGTAGATGGCTGGGCCGGAGGTGGCGGACAGCTTCAACCCATACCACTGCACTATGACCCTGATCTGGCCTTCGCTTACGACGACAACAAGTGGGATTTCGGCTTCATTATTCTCCCGGATAACACGCGCGCTCTACTGGAAGCCGGCCGTGTGAAGACCGTTGGGCCTGATCATTATTCCTCCGAACCTTCGGACGACAAATACCAGGTCTGCGCTGTACTGGGGCTACCCACCAGTGCCCAGAATGCACGTGTTAAGGGCGACGCAGTCGCCCTCGAAGTATCACCTGTACTCGCGCGCTTGGAACACGCATTCGAGGTTCCCGCGGAGGTGAAAAAGGCGGATGTACCCCTATGGTATGGGCGTCTGAAGAATGAAATGGCCGCCGAGATCGGTAGTTTGGATGGGATGAGCGGTGGAACGGTGTTCGGCTTTCGGCGCCTGAATTCTGAAAAAATCCATCTACAGGTGATCGGGATTCAGTATGCCATCAAGCGGCATGGACAGTACATCTACGTAATGGCCACACCCTGGTACATGGTGAATAAGCTGCTTGAAGAGTTGCGCGCCCGAATCCAGGACGCGGAAGCACCGGAGCAGGTGAAGGCAGAGGATGGAGATAAACTGTAGTGACGGGCGAACAGCGGGTTCGATTCAATCCGACCACATGGCCTGCCGCTGAGTCCACGTCGAGCCCCCTCTTGTGACGCCTACCAGAGAGCGTTCGAGCCACCCAGGGGGCGTGACGTTTCGGTGCATCCATTGCTGAAACAGGCATTGGAACTACGCCGGGGTGCTGGTAGGCTGGTGCGTGAGCCGAACAGCGTTGGCCAGAGCGCAGAGACGATCGGGAACTTCGCACACAAGGACATTTGTGATGAGCACGATCGCCCCGCCCCCTCCAGTCATGGAATTCGACGACGCATATGCCATCGCGATTCAAGTTGAAGGCCGCGTGGATACGTTCACGGACTTGACCACGCTTTTTGAAGTGTTGAATGAGCTCGAAGCCGCGTACATTGATGTGATGTCGAAGCATCCTGACGAACGCGTAGTGAAGCAGGTACGACAGGGCCAGGTGTTGGAGCTGCATCGGCATTCTCCTCTAGAAATTGTTATCGACTACGCCCCATATTATTTGGGCATCGTCTACCTATTCTTGAAGGACTACTCCGCGGTCAAGGCGGGTGCAGCAGAGTTTGCTCGTGATGTCCGCGGGTTCCTCGATACAGTCCAGGAAGGAGTGGAGCCGTGGAAGGAGCCCGTCGCGACAGCGATTGTCGAGGCCGTACTGGCGTACGTCGAGATAGCCAACGATGGCGGCAAAGCATTGATGGATCGCTTGCGAGCGATTCGCGACAAGATCAAGGATAAGTTTCAGATCGACGTTCGCGTGGAAGAGTTGAGTACCTGAACGATCGCGATAGCCACACGCTTTGAAGCGTATTTTCCTCCATACAGTGGATCGCGCACCTTAACGCAAACGCCCGAATGGATGGCGCGCGAGAGGCTGCAACCCAACGACCGCGTTGATGATGGCGCGTGCGGCGTCGCCGGCTTCATCTGGGGCATCGCGGACGATGTCCTGCGCGACATCTACACGCGCGGCAAGTACCGCGACGTGATCCTGCCCATGACGGTCATCCGCCGGCTCGACGCCGTGCTTGAGCCCACCAAGGAGGTGGTGCTCAAGCTCAGCCAGCAGCTCGACGAGGCCGGCGTCGCCAACCAGGAGGCCGCACTCTGCCAGGCCTCCGGCAACGCGTTCTACAACACCTCGCCGTTCACGCTTCGCGATCTCCGCACCCGGAGGCAGCACCACCAGCTCAAGGCCGACTTCGAGGCCTACCTCGACGGCTTCAGCCGCAACGTGCAGGAGATTCTCGAAAAGTTCCGCTTCCGCAACCAGATTCC
>SLDI01000586.1:0-5341 GCA_007125385.1 Phycisphaeraceae bacterium
CACCCGTCCTGAGCAAAGCGAAGGGCGGGATTTCTTCCTGACACCGCAACCCCCCACCCCATCCCCAAATCAGCAATCACAAACCAGCAATCAAAAACCCGCAGCCGCCCCCTCAGACGGCCGCGGGCAACACTCAACCCGTCGCCAGCCCGCGAATCACGCCGTGCGCGTTCTCGTTACGCATCTCCAGCGTGTACTCGCCGATCACCTGCCCCAGCTCGCTGTCGCCCTGCGACGCCAGCTTCTTGAAGTGAAAGCTCCGCCCGCTCATCGGCAGCACGTCCACGCGCGACGAGTCCACCAGCAGCACCGTGTCCGCCGGCACCCAGCGCGACAGCACCACCCGGCAGACGCCGAGGTCGCTCTCGTACACGCTCACCAGGTCGCGAAAACGCGTCGCGTCCGCCTCGTAGCCCCGGCTCGAGGTGATGAACGAGTTGATCCGCCGCTTCTGAAACCCGCCGACCACGATCGTGTCCACCGACCCCGAGCTGTGGTCCCAGATCGACCGCAGCGCCAGGTTCACCTGCTCCTCCGTCAGCTTGCCCGTGTCGCCCGACGGAAAGCCATCCTCGCCCGCCACGAACACGTTGCTCTCAATCCCCGACAGCAGCCCGCGCATCGTCCGGCGCGTCGACGCGTTGCCGTGCGCGTTCTCCGTCGCCGCCACGCCGTTGATCACGCAGTTCTCCAGGTCACGCAGCAGCTCCCGCAGGCGCTCCTGCTTCTGGTAGTCCAGCTCGTCCTCGATCGCCAACTGCCGCGCCGCAAGCTGCGAGCCCGACACCTCCACCGTCGACGTGAAGATCTGCGTGTAGTTCTGCCGCCGCTTGCGGTTCGTGAACCGCGCCTCCGGTGCGTCGGCCCCCTCCAGCGCCGCGTTGCCCAGGATCCGGATCACCGAATCACCGCTCGCCGTCTCCGCCACCGTGCCGCCGTAGCCACGCACCACCATCACCGTGTCATCACCCGGCGCCAGCTCCGTGACCAGCATCACCTCGCGACCGCCCTCGATCTGGAGCTGATCGCCCACCCGGAAGCGATCCACGTTCTCCACCACCAGCCCCGGCTGCGCGTCCGTGATCGAGTCCGCCAGCACGTCCGTGTTCGGCAGCAGCTCATCCTCGCTCCTTACCCGCCTGAAAGCCGTCAGCTTCAGTTGGCGAGATGGTCAGATCGAGACGTGTGTGCAGCGTTGAAAATCGGGATGGGTCGCCGCCCGAGCCGGGTGGCGTTCGCTTGGCGGCGGGGTGAGGTGCGGGCAGCGTAACCAGGCCGCCACGCCGCCGGGTTCCCCCGCCCCGTCGTCGCCATCTGGAGCCGGCGAGGCCTCCACGGGGCGGCTGCGGGCAAGGTGGCCACCCCCGCACCACCTGGCCCACTTCGCCATCTTGGCCGTCTTGGCTCACGGCCCAAAAACGCAACATGGCCAAGATGGCCAGGATGTCCTCATGGGCGAGCGTGGCCGCCTTGCACCACGTTTTGCTCACGGGCGCGGGCTCGGCACGTCGCCGCCACCTCAGCGCCCCCCACGTAATCGGGCGACCACCCGTCCCCGCCACCCGAGGTTCAAGCCTCAAGCCGGAGCACCTGGCGTGTAAATCGCGACCAGGTACAACATCCAAGCTGAAGCGACGACGAATAGAACAACTGCGACACCCGCAAGGACCCGTGCCCACCATCGATCGACGCGCTTTGGTAGTATGAGCACAGCAATGGTAGCGAGAACGACAGTACTGACGGCTCCCTGCACAATCGCCATGTATTGAGTCTCCGCACGAAGCGGCTTCGCAGGCTCTCCGAAGGAGTATGTCAGTGATCCGATGGCGACCGGGAGCCACATCAGCAAACCTACGATTGCCAAAACAACAAGCCATGTATGGCGTTTCGCACCCATTTCTGTGAATACCTGGCTATTCCGTATCACTCGAAGAACCACCGTCCCAACACGTATGATGCGCCAGCGCCGAACCCGACTGTGTCGAAGCCATCGATCGTCACACGCGTATGAGGCGTAGAGACTCCCACGCTCGACCAGTGCACTCCAATTCCGACGCCCACACCAACTGCAAAACCGAACCCGGCATGGTCCGAATAGCCGATGCACGGAGTTTCAAAGTCGTGATCCAAACCTACATTGACAGCTCCGGAGGCATCTGCAAAAGGGCCGCCCCCAAATCCAGCAAACACATATTGCTTTCGAGCAGGAGTAATACAGCAGTCGGAGGATGCCCGCAAGACCGTATCAATCACAAGGCCCGAAAGTATCACTCCACCAGCGGCTACGGTGTCAACGGACAGGGTCCACTTATCGCATGTTCCTTCGGGGCATCCATACACATCATCGTTTTGATTGCAGCACTGCTCACTGGGATTATACATCACTCCATCGCAACAGCGGCTATAATTGGGATCGGCGGGGTCTGGTGTGATGCACTGCCCAAATTCGCATAAACCTGAAGGGTCAAGCCTTGTAACTGGGTTTGACCGTACGTACTGGTAGCGGTTCATCCCATCCTGGTAACCCCCTCCCGGCTGATTCTGATTCAGCGGATCGCGTGACGTGAACCGCCCCAGCCGCGTGTGCAACACGCGCCGTCGATTGTCCACCAGGCTCACGCCGCCGCCCGTGGCGCTGCCGGTGCCGTCGTGCAACAGGCCCTGGTGGCCGACGGTGCGGGCAGGATGGCCCTCGATCGCACCATCGGAGCCGGGGCCACCATCGTGGAGGCCAATCCGCACGGCGCAGCGTTCGTCGTCGTAACGCAGGGCGATGTCAACGTGGATGCAGGCTTCGCCGGGTACGACGAGGCGGAACCGACACAGCGCGTCGTAGCCGCGGCCATCCTGCCCGCGGAGGTGAGATGGGATCAGTGACGGATCGTCGTAGCCGAGGCGCGGGTGGCGGGGACGGACGGGGAACGCGTCGGCGACTGAGGCATGCTGGGTGCCGGGACGATCGGTGGCCGCCGTCGGTGCGGCAGAGCGGCTCGATCGGGTTCGTGTCCGGCCCCGGCTCATGAACATCCCTCAGGTGGGCTGGCGGGTTCAATTGTCGGGATCGACGGCAACGTGTCAACGGGCGGTTCAAGACATGATCCGGCAGAGGCTTAGGCCGACCCCTCCCAGCAGCATGCAGATTTTCTGACATCGCGCGCACCGGATTCGGATTTCCGGCAAAAGAACAACGGTAGAGAGGGCGGTCGAAAATCTGCCGGCGCTGCGCGGCAAATTGACCGCCGATGCGGATATAGCAGGTAAACCCGGGCGCAGCGCCCTCCGGACGGCATAGGTAACTAAGGGAGGGACGATCGGTTTCGGCCGACTCCCGCCATTCGCCCCCCGCGCCGGGTAGACGACGCATGGCGGCCACCGGGACGCCTGCGGGCGGCGAAGAATCGGCCAGCCGTTCCAGATCTGGAACAAACTGCACTTTTTTTCGAGGGGCACCCCGAGATTTGGCCCCTCTGCGGCAATTAGCACTACGGGCGGCAGCGGAGGGGTGGCGTGTTCCGACCGCCCCACGGCTGCCGGTGACACGGGTGCTCACATGAGGCTCATGTGAGGATTGATGTGAGGGGACATGAGCCTCATGTGATTTTGCGATGTCACTGTGAGGAATCGGGCCTGAGCGGCAATAAGCACTATGGGCGCGGACCGTGGCGTGGTTCGGCGGCGATTGCGAATGAGGTTGATAGGGACGGGTGCGGACCGGCCGCGCCCGCAGGGACGGGACACATCGGCGGACAGCCGAGGAGGGCCATGGCGTAGGTAACAGGTAGCGGCGCGTGTTTTTTTCAGGGTCTTGTCATACGGATCGTGTTACGAAGGAGTGATTGATGGAGACGCGAGAGCGGCTGGACGAGATGGTGGCGGTGCGGATGCCGGGCTGGGAGCGGTTCGCGCTGGATCAGATGGCTGACCTCACCGGTGCGAACCGGTCGGAGGTGGTGCGGCACGCCATCGCCGTGGCGATGCGCGAGGCGATGATGAAGCATCCCCGCTTCCCGGTGCACCCGGTCTGGGTCCACGCCGGCGACGACCGGTGGACGATCAGTCTGTACCAGAACTGGGCCTGCGCCCTGGTGGCGGCCAATCCGATCGCCCACCTGGATGTCGTGGCGTTCGACGGCGTGACGGGCTACAAGCCGGCCTTCAACGAGCAGACGCCGAAGCTGCACCATTGGCGTGAGCATGCCGAGGCGCACCGGGCCCGGCAGGCGACGGCGGGAGGTGCGCAGTGACGACGGCGGCGGCGACGGACAACCTGCTGCTGGCTGCGCCCGAGGTGGCCATCGTGGCGGCGGGCGAGCGGAAGCGGCCGAGCATCAGCATCGTCGCCTACGGCGGCGGTGTGATGCGCGTGCCCGGCTGGGGCGACGTTGCGATCGAGCTGGCCGGGCTCGAGGCCGAGGGCCAGGTGCCGCTGCTGGCGGATCACAACGCCAGCGTCAGCGGCGTGGTGGGCCACGGGCGGGCCGAGGTTCGGGATGGTCGCCTGCTCGTCACCGGCGTCATGAGCGGCACGGGCGAGGCGGCGCGGCACATCGTGGACATGACGGCCGGCGGGTTCGCGTTCCAGGCGAGCGTCGGCGTCGAGCCCGTCGATCACGAGCGGGTCAAAGGAGGTGAGAAGGTTCAGGTCAATGGCCGGACGCTGGCCTCGGCGCGTGGGTTCGCGCTGATCAAGGCGGGCCGGCTTCGGGAAGTTTCGATCACGGCGCTGGGCGCGGACGCGGGCACGTCCGTGGCCATCGCGGCATCCCACGGAAGGAAGGCAATGACGACGAGCACGGACGTTCAGACGAACGAGGACCAGATTCGCGCGGAGGAGCGCGAGCGCATCAAGCGCATCGAGGCCATGTGCAACGGGCACTGGGGCCAGCAGGAGAAGCAGGTCGGCGAGCTGCGCGCGGCGGCCATCGCGGGCGAGATCGATGAGCAGGACCTGGGGGCCAAGCTGCTGGCCATCCTGCGTGCGTCGCGGCCGCAGATCAGCTCGCACCACCCGCCGGTCCGCTCGGTGGACCACGCGGTGAGGCTGGAGGCGGCGATGCTCAGCCGGATGGGCATGGCCAGCCTGGGCGAGGAGGCGCTCGGCCCGGCGGCGATGCAGGCGGGCGCGGACCTCAAGGCCACGCACGCGCTCGACCTGTGCCGGGCGGCGCTGATGTACGAGGGCCACGAGGTGCCCCACGGCCGGGAGGCGATGGTCAAGGCGGCGCTGAGCACCACCAGCCTGCCCACGGCGCTGGGCAACCTGGCCAACAAGGTGCTGCTCAATGCGTACCAGGAGTCGCCCGCCACCTGGCGGTCGTTCTGCTCGGTGCGGTCGGTGTCG
>SLDI01000697.1:0-5340 GCA_007125385.1 Phycisphaeraceae bacterium
TCGACAGCCGCATCCCCTTCGGCCGCTTCGACGAGGAGCTCTACCTCGCCCCGCCGATCGACCTGAGCCCCGGCGACACGCTGCTGTCGTCCATCAGCAAGGACGAGGACGTCAAGCCCATGCTCTGGCGCGTCGGCGCCGATCAGCGCAGCCCCGTCAGCACCGTCGCCGCGCTGACCTGCCTGGCCGAGCCCGTGCCCGCCGACGCCTTCCGCCCCGCCTACGCCGGCGGCGTTCACGAGATTCACCTCGCCCGCCACCTGCGCCGCGACCTGCTGCCCAGCCTGCCGCGCGAGGGGATCGCGTTCGTCGCGCACCAGGGCGGGCCGGACCACCCCTTCACCCTCGCCGACGTCGAGCGCTGGTTCGAGCGGCCGTGGATCGACCTGGCCATGGACGAGTTCACCGCCCCGGTGCACAACATGCCGGTCTACGGCCGGGAGTTCTCGCGAGCCGTGGGCATCGCCAGCCTGCTGCTGGTGCTCGACCACAGCCCCGAGCAGAAGGAAACGCTGCTGCTGCGCCTCGTGCAGCTCGGCATCGACCTGTGGGGCCTCACCCAGCAGGGCCAGCCGGTGACCTGGACGCCGCTGGGCGGCCACGGACACGGGCGCAAGTGGCCGATCGTCTTCGCGGGGCTCATGCTCGACGACGACGCCATGCGCTCGCCGACGCGCACCCGGCCGGAGCTCATCTTCAGCGAGGACGCCCAGACCGCCTTCGAACAGTCGTGGACGGGCGCCGGGGTGATCTACGGCGGGCACATGGGCACCGAAGGCCATCCCACCGGCCGCCCCGGCTGGGGCCAGTACGAACACCTGCCCCCCGAGCAGTGGGAGTTCAACGCCGAGTCCTGGCGACGCTGCTGCACCTCCAGCGCCTGGGTGGGCATGGCCCTGGCCGCACGCATCCTCCACGCCGAGGACCACTGGAACCACGACGCCTTCTTCGCCTACGTCGACCGCTGGATGACCGAGGACGACACCGAGCACATCCAGCGCATCGAGCAGGCCCAGGGATGGGACTACAGCGCCACCTGGGCGCGCCAGGGCTTCGTCTACGACCCGTTCGTGCGCGACATGTGGAACCGCTACCGCGAGAACGTGCCCCCGGGCCCCGACGGCCAAACATCGCCGCCGGCCAGCCAGACGTGGCGGTAGCGCCGCGGCTTGCCGCTTCGCGAAGCGGCTGTGGCCGTCACCCCCTGAATCCGGGTCATACGGATCACCCGTCAATCTCCTGCGTTGCGCGGACGTCCCGGGTGCCACTCAACGCCGTGAACTTCACGCGTGGCGGCGCTGATGTAGGGTGGGTAGAGCGAAGCGAAACCCAGCAGTCTTGCCGTGGATTCCCGCCGCAACCGGTGGGTTTCGCTGCGCTCTACCCACCCTACAACCAGAGTTCGCGGTGTTGGGTGCCACTGGCGGCTTGTCCGCCAGTGCCTGGGCGGTCCGTGGCGGCTGAGGGTCGACGCGACGACCAGGTGACTCGTTGCACTGGATCAGATGCCGCCGCCCCGGGACCAGCGGTCCCGGCTTTACACGCCCACGATTGGCAGGTCATCCGTCTCACCCCAGCAGCGACCGCCGCACCGGCAGGCTCACGGCGATCGCCGCCACCATCGCCGCCAGAAACACCCATCCCGCCGCCGCGGCCGCGTGAATCCCGCTCAGCAGCGTGCCCACCGTGCAGCCGACCGCGATCATCGCCCCGAAGCCCAGCAGCACCCCGCCGACCAGCGCTGCCGCGCACGCCCGCCACGACTCGCGCCTCGGCCGGAACTGCCCGGCGATCAGCGCCACCATCAGCGACGCGGCGACCAGCGCGAGCACGAAGAGGCCGTTGTCACTGATCACGTTCACCTGCTCGGGCAGGATGCAGCCGCGCATCCGGTCCAGCCCGCGGAGCTGCCCGGGCACCACGCCCGCCCACTCACCGGCACCGCGCGCCAGGCGGTTCATCTCCGCCGTCACCCCCAGCGGCCGGGTGCGCAGAAACGTGAACGTGCCCAGCATGCCGATGCCCGCCCCGCCGACCCACGTCGGCCAGCGGTGCACGAACACCACCCGCAGCGTGCGCCCCAGCCCGGGCTTGCCCTCGGCGGGCATGCGCGGCCGCGTCATGTAAATCAGCGGCAGCGCCAGCACCGCCAGCGCCGCAAGCTGCACCGTCAGCGCCAACCCGTAGCCCATGCGCTGCGGCAGCCAGATCACCGGCGCGTCGGCGACGAAGCGCAGGTAAAGCGGGTTCCACGCCATCAGCGCCAGCACGAACCCCGCCACCGCCCCGGCCAGCGCGATCGGCGCCAGCAGCGAGCCTTCGCCCAGCCGGTACAGGTGCGCGCTGAGGCACGAGCCCGACAGCGTCATCCCCAGCCCGAAGATCGCCCCCCCGGCGACCATGACCCAGCTCACCGGCGCGATGTGCGCGTCCACGGCGTCCAGGCTCCATTCGGCCGACGGATCCGGCGCCATCATGCCCATGACCACGGCGTAGCCCACCGCCCCGGTCGCCAGCGCCGCGAGCAGGCCCAGCGCCGCGCTGCCGTCGCGCTTCTCGAACGCGTCACGCAGGTTGCAGAAGAAGCAGAAGCGCGACCGCTGAAGCAGGACGCCGAACGCTGCGCCCGTCAGCAGCGTGAACGACGCCGCCCGCCCCCGATGCTCGTGCAGGTAGAGCGCCGCGTAGACGAGCCCGGCGGCGATCGCCAGCGCCACGACGATCCGCAGCGCCACCAGCGCCGGGTGTGCGCGCGCCACGCCCGCCGACGCGGTCGCACCGGCGGGCGGCGTGGTGCTCGATTGGTTGAGCGTCTGCGTCATGCCCCCTGCTCACCCCCCTCCCTCCGGGAGGGGCCGGGGGAGGGCGTCTGCATCGACGGCGCGTCACCGACGCGAACCTGGATCATCGGCCGGCGAGCCCCCCTCCCGGCACGAGTAGGGGCGGCCCCGGCCGACGCCAACGCCCCGCTCACTTGCCCGTCCACACGGTCCCGGCCGGGTTCTCGATCGGCACGCCCACGGCGTTGCCATACTCCGTCCACGACCCGTCGTAGTTGCGCACGTCGTAGCCGAGAATGTGCTTCAGCGCGAACCACGTGTGGCTGGAGCGCTCCCCGATGCGGCAGTAGACGATGATCGGCTTGCTGCCGTCGATCCCCTTGGCCGCGTACAACTCGCGCAGCTCCTCAGCGCTCTTGAACTCGCCGGTCTCCGGGTCCACCGCCTCGTTCCAGGGCACGTTCCTGGCCCCCGGCACGTGCCCGGCGCGGATCGACAGCTCCTGGATGCCCTCGGGAGCGATGACCCGGCCGGAGAACTCCGCCGGCGAGCGGATGTCCACCAGCACCGCCTCCTTCTCACCCTCGACCGCCGCCAGCACGTCGGGAAGCCGCGCCCGCAGCCCCGGGTTCGTCTCGTCCACCTCGTAATCGGCCGCGCTGAACTCCGGCACGCGCACGTCCATCGGCCGGCCCTCGCGCACCCACTTGTCGCGCCCGCCGTCCATCAGCCGCACGTCCGCGTGGCCGTACATCTGAAACACCCACGCGCCCCACGCGGCGAACCAGTTGTTGTGATCGCCATAGAGCACGACGGTCGTGTCGTTGGTGATGCCCGAGCGGCGCATGAGCTGCTCGAAGTTCTCCGGCGAGACGATGTCGCGGCGCACCGGGTCGACCAGGTCGGTGTGCCAGCGGAAGTTCACCGCGTTGCGCACGTGCCCGCGCTCGTAGACGCCCGGCTCGACGCTGACCTCGACGATGCGCACGTCGGGGTTATCCAGGTTGCGCATCACCCAGCCGGTGGACACCAGCGCGTCGCTGCCGGCCCGCTGCTCGTCGGCCCAGGCCACGCCGCCGGTCAGGGCCAGCACCGCCGCCACGGCGATTGCCATGTGTCGTCTCATCGCTTGCTTCTCCTTGTTCGGATCGTCCATCCCGGGAAAAGGTCAGCCGCGTTTTTTAATGGGCCGCCGCACCGCTGTCAAGACAAATGCGGCATATCAGGAGGCAACAGTCCTGTGATGTGGCCGCCCACGCCCGACCTGAGCGAGTCCGCGAGCGAAGGTTCGGATCACACCCCCCTGCCGCGATGCTTGCTGGCACCCTTGTCAGATGTGAATCGCCCGGCCATCCACGCCCAGCGCCGCCTCCTTGACCGCCTCGGCCAGCGTCGGATGCGCGTGGCAGGTGCGGGCGATGTCCTCGGCGCTGGCGCCGAACTCCATCGCCGCGGCGCACTCGGCGATCAGGTCGCCGGCCCGCGGGCCGATGATGTGCACGCCGTAGACGCGGTCCGTCTTCTTCCCGGCCAGGATCTTCACCTGCCCCGTCGTGTCGCCCAGCGCCCGCGCCCGACCGTTGGCGACGAACGGGAACACACCCTTGCGGTACTCCAGCGCCTCGTCGTTGAGCTCCTCCTCCGTGCGCCCGACGCTGGCGATCTCCGGGTGCGTGTAGACCACCGCCGGGATCGCGTCGTAGTTGACGTGGCCCCGCCCGGTGACGAGCTTCTCCACGCAGGCGATCCCCTCCTCCTCCGCCTTGTGCGCGAGCATGGGCCCGCGGATGACGTCGCCGATGGCGTAGATGCCCGCGGCCGAGGTCTTGAAGTCGTCGTCCACGTCGATGCGCCCGCGGTCATCGAGCTTCACGCCCGCCTCCTCCAGGCCCAGGCCCTCGGTGTGCGGGGCGCGCCCCACCGCCACCAGCACGCGGTCCGCCTCGATCGGCTCGCCGGTGGCCAGCTCGATCGACACCCCCTTGCCCTTGCCGTTGCTCGTCACGCCCGTGACCCGGCTGCCCAGGCGGAAGTCGAAGCCCTGCTTCTCGAACAGCTTCTTCGCCGCCGCGGCCGTCTCGGCGTCCATGCCGGGCAGGATGCGATCCAGGTACTCGATCACGATCACCTTCGCCCCCAGCCGACGCCAGATCGAGCCCATCTCCAGCCCGATGTAGCCCGCCCCGATCACCGCCAGCGTCCCGGGCACCTTCTTGTAGGCGAGTCCGTCGGTGCTCGTGTCCACGCCCTCACTGGCCAGGTCAACGCCCGGCAGCGTCACCGGGCGCGAGCCGGTGGCGATGAGGATGTGCTCACCCACCAGGCTCTGCGTCTTGCCGCTGTCATACTCGACGACGACCTGCCGCTCGCCGGTGAGCCGGCCGCGACCTTTGTAGTGCGTGATCTTGTGCTTCTTGAATAGCGACGCCACCCCGCGCGTCAGGGCCGTGACCACCTTATCCTTGCGCTTGAGCATGGTGGCGAGGTCCAGCTCGAGCTTGCCCGCCTTGATGCCGTGCTCGGCCAGCGCGGCCTGCGCCTGCTCGTAGCGCTCCGACGA
>SLDI01000302.1:0-5338 GCA_007125385.1 Phycisphaeraceae bacterium
CCCGCCACCACGACCGCCCCCGCCGCGCCCGCGAACATCCTCAACGGTCTGGACGTCGACGGGCTCAACGAGCTGATCGCCTCGGTCAAGGCCAACAAGCAGGCCGGCGACACCCACTGGTGCGTCAACACCGTCTGGCAGGACGGCGCCCGCAGCGAAAGCCACGTCGACGGCTACCAGATCGGCGGCCAGCGCGTCGAGCGCAAGTTCACCCTCAACGTCGACGAGCCGCACGAGCTCGGCGGGTCGAACACGGCCGCCAACCCCCAGGAGTACCTGCTCACCGCGCTCAACACCTGCATGCTCATGGGCTACGTCGCCGGGGCGACGCTCTTCGGCATCCGGCTGACCAGGCTCGAGATCCGCAGCGAAGGCGACATCGACCTGCGCGGCTTCCTGGGCGTGGACCCGCGCGTGCCCAACGGCTACACCGACCTGCACTACACCGTGCGCATCGCCGGCGACGGCACGCCCGAGCAGTTCGAACGCCTGCACAAGCTCGTCCAGGAGACCAGCCCCAACTACTGGAACATCGCCAGGCCCATCCGCCTGCACGCGAACCTGATCGTCGAGTGAGCTCAATGCACGGCACCGCGCCCGCGGAGCGAAAGCCTCGCGGGCGCTTTGACAGTTGATACGGTGTACCTGTCGATCACGGCCTTGGGTGCCACGGCTTGACCCGAAGGGCAAGCCGTGCGACGGGCAGCGCCTCACCAATTCAGCGGCCCCCGCCACGCCGCGCGCAGCTCATCCAGCGGTTCGTCGGCGAGCGTGTCGCCATCGAAACCACGCGCGATCAGGCGATCATGCTCGACGAACCGGCCGATGCGACCGATGATCGGAGGCAACGGTTCGCCCTCGAGCTTCTTGATCTCGTCGTCAACCGAGCCCCGGCGCGGCTTGCCTGTCTTGATCTCCGTCCACATCTGTTTGAAGCGCGGTGGCAGCAACTGTTCCCACATCGCATGTACAGCGTCGAACTTCCCCGCCTCCACCTCCAGCAGATACCGCCCCGGCGTCTCGGCGAAGCACGCCACCACGTCGTCCTCGACGGCGCACGGCAGCGACGCCAGGTCCACCTCTAAGCCCACGCGTCCCGCGAACGCCATCTCCGCCGCGGCGACGAGCAGCCCACCCTCCGAGCAGTCGTGAGCCGAGACGACGAGCCCGTCGGCGATGAGCGTCGCCACCAGCCGGGCCGTCGCCGCCGCTTGTGCGACATCGAGGCGCGGAATGCGTCCCCCCTCCCCCCGGGGGGGGCCGGGGGAGGGTGCCCCCGCCACGCCTCGTGCCCCCGCCACACCGTGCGTCCCCGCCGCATCCACCACCTCCCACAAATGCGCCGCCCCCATCGCGGCGGACGTCTCCGCCCCCACCACCAGCAGCACATTCCCCGCCCGCTTCGCGTCCATCGTCACGCACCGCCGCACGTCCTCGACGATGCCCAGCGCCGTGATCAGCATCGTCGGCGGAATCGTGATGAGCCTGCCGTCGTCCGTCGTGAACTGGTTGCTAAGCGAATCCTTGCCGGAGACGAACGGCGCGCGGTAGGCCTTGGCGCCGTCGTAGCACGCCTCCGCCGCCCGCACCAGCGAGCCGAGCTGGGCGGGGTCGTCGCAGCGTGGCCAGCAGAAGTTGTCCAGCAGCGCGATGCGTGTCGGGTCGGCGCCGACGCACACGGCATTGCGGATCGCTTCGTCGATGGCCGCGAGCGTCGCCCAGTAGGAGTCGCCATCGCTTGCGGCGCCCGTCGTCGTCGCCTTTTCCGACATCTGGGGGGCAAGCCCGCACGCCAGCGCCACGCCGCGGTGCGAATCCAGCCGGGGCCGCACGACCGCCGCATCGCCAGGCCCATCCTGCCCGGGCCCGACGAGCGGCTTGACCGCCGAGCCACCCTGCACCTCGTGGTCGTACTGGCGGACGATCCAGTGCTTGGACGCGATGTTGGGGTGGGCGAGCAAGGCGTGGAGCGCATTTCGGATTTCGAACTTCGGATTTCGAATTTGATCGGCGGGCGCGGCCTTCTGCTTCGTACCTCCCCCGCCCCCTTGCCACACCGCCTCGCGCATCGGCGTCGGGATCCCGTCATGCAGAAAACGCATCCCCAGTCGGCCCACCTCGGTCCCCTCATACGTCAGCACCAGCATCGGCTCATCGGGCGAATGGTCGCTGGGCCCATCCTCGTCGCAGCCGAACTGGCCCAGGTCCGCGAAGCCCACGTCCTCGGCCGCGCACAGCTCGCGCAGCGCCTCGACGCGGTCGGCCGGCACCGCCAGCACCATGCGCTCCTGCGCCTCGCTGATCCATATCTCCGTGTAGCTCAGCCCCGCGTATTTCAGCGGCGCCTGCTCCAGCGTCACGTACGCCCCCACCTTCTCGCCCATCTCGCCTATTGCGCTGGAGAACCCGCCCGCGCCGCAGTCGGTGATCGCGCTGAACAGTGGCCCACCCTCGACGTCGCGGGCCTGCAATATCACGTCCATCATCTTTTTCTGCGTGATCGGGTTGCCGATCTGCACCGCGTGCGAGAACTCGTCGGCATGCGTGTCCGTCAGCTCGGCGCTGGAGAACGTCGCCCCGTGGATGCCGTCGCGCCCCGTCGCCCCGCCCAGCGCGATGATGCGATCGCCCGGCTTCGCGTCGCCAAAGCACTTGTCCAGCGGGATCGTGCCCACGCAGCCGGCGAAGACCAGCGGGTTGCCGACGTAGTCGCGATGAAAGTGCACCGCGCCGCTGACCGTGGGGATGCCCATGCGGTTGCCGTAGTCGCGCACGCCCGCGACGACCTGCTTGAGGATGCGGCGCGGATGAATCACGCCGCGCGGCAGCTCCTCCCCCTCCACTGTTGGCGGCGCGACGCAGAAGGTGTCGGTGTTGGCGATCGGCCGCGCGGCGAGCCCCGTGCCCAGGATGTCGCGGATGCACCCGCCGATGCCCGTCGCCGCTCCGCCGTAGGGCTCGATGGCTGAAGGGTGATTGTGCGTCTCGACCTTGATGCACACGCCCAGCTCGTCATCGAAGCGCACGATGCCCGCGTTGTCCTCGAAGACGCTCACGCACCATTTGTCGTGTGGCGGTTCGCGCATCAACTCGTGCGTTGCCGCCGCGACCGTGCTCCGCAGCAGGTTGTGGATCGTCACCGACCCGTCCTCGTGCACCTCGTGACCCGGTCGGCCGGCGAACTCGATCACGTCGCCATCACCCACCTGCCGATAGCGGATCGTGCTTTTGAGCGTCTTGTGCACGCAGTGCTCGGACCACGTCTGCGCCAGCGTCTCCAGCTCCACGTCCGTCGGCTCGCGGCCGGCTTCGCGGTAGTAGCGTTGGATGGCCTGCATCTCCTGAAGGCTCAGGAACAGGTGCCCGTCGCGCGACAATCGCTCAAGCGCCGCGTCGTCAAGGGCGCGGATGTCGACGTGATGCAGGCTCAGCTCATACCGCGTCCCGTGCAGGAACGCCTCCGGCCAGTAGGGGGCCAGGTGGATCTGCTCGATGACGGGGTTCGCCAGCGCCCGTTCGGCGAAGCGGGTCAGCGCGGCCTCGTCCGGCGGGGGGCCGGCGAAGCTCAGGTCGTAGCGCACGGCCGTGCGCACGTCGATCACGTCGCGCTCGAGCCCCGCGACCGCCTCCGTCGCGGCGTCGCGCGTCGACTCGGCCACCGGGTCCATCACCCCCGGCTTGTGATGCACCTCGATCACCGCCGTCGCCACTTCCCCCGCCCCATCGCCCCCCGGCCCCACGTCCGCCACGCCCACCACCGCACGCTGGCTCACCGGGTCCGCCAACAGGGCCTCGGCCAGCTCCGCCACCTGCGCCTCGCTCAGCGCCGCCTCGATGAGGTACACGCGCGCCCCGGCCGCGGATGTCGGCGGCACATCGAGCTCGGCCCGCGCCTCGGCCAGCGCCCGCTCACCGAGCGGGTCGAGCTCGCCGGCCCGCGTCCACACCTCCACGCGATGCACCGGCCGGGCCCCCGCGGCCGCGCCGTTCCGCTCTGTCGAAATCGTGGTCATGAGGACGGATCATAGCGACGCCCGCGCCACCCGTCCGTCGCCATGCCTCCGTCCGGCGCCGGTTGCCACCGACAAGGCCGTCCCCGGCCCTGTCAGTGTTCGATCGCGATCGACGCGGCATTAATGACGTTTGCATGGTTGATTTAACGTCGCCCGCGCCCGTGCCACGGCTTGTCCCGAAGGGCAAGCCGTGCGCTTGCCGACGATCGCACGGCTTGCCGCTTCGCGGTCAAGCCGTGGCACCCAATCACAAATCAGAAATTCCACCGCAGCCCCAGCTCCAGGATGTGCAGGCGGGGGGCACGTGTGCGCGAGCCGTTGAACGACAGGCTCTCGGTCGAGAAGAAGCGATAGCCGGCGTTGGCGGTCAGCCGCGGCGTCATGGCATGCGAGACGCCGAGCATGAACTGGTACGCCAGCACCCAGTCCCGGTCGCGCATGCGCCGCTCGGCCACGGGCAGCACGGCCGTGTCGCCGGTGATCGGGTCGACGACGACCTCGTCGAACTCGGTCATGCGCACGTCGCTGCGCACCCGCGAGGCGCCCAGCCCGGCGCCGAAGTAGAAGTTCGTGCCCGGATAGACCTGGGCGTCGTAGTAGAGGTTGCCCATGGCCGACATGAAGCTCATATCGCCGCGGGCGTCGGCGAGGCTGGGCAGCGGCGGGGCGCTCTCGACGCGGTCGACGTCGTTGGAGCGGTAGGAGAACTCGGCCTCGACGCGGAAGGGGCTGGTGTCGTAGCCCACCGCCGCGGCGAAGCCCAGGCCGTCGTCCATGAACAGCCGCGTGCTGCCGGCCGTGTCCATGCCCTCGACGCGGTTGACGCGGAAGTCCTGCATGATCGTGTAGGAGCCGCTGCCGGCGATGTAGAACCCCGTCGTGTCGACCTGCTCGAAGAACGCCCCGGCGGGCTGAACCGCGATCAGCCCCGCCAGCGCCACCGCCAACCCCTGAGCCCACTGTCTGCAACCCTGGATCGAGATCACGTTGCTGCTCCTTGCTTGCCTGGCGCCCGGGCCCGGCCGGCCGCGAGCCAAGATCGTAAGCCCGGCGGGCCGCGGCCACAACAACCGCGCCGCCTCACCCTCTTCCCATCGGCTCCACGACGGGCCCGCGCCAGCATCGGATCCCGATTCTCGGACCGCGGGTGTACGACAGGCCTGGGGCAGATGAATCCTGCGAACCAAACGCCCGGAACGTCGGGCCTGCGAGGCCCTGCGGCAGCGCCCCGGCAGGGGCGAAGGGGTGTAGCCACGGGTGGAGCGCAGCGGAACCCGTGGTTATCACGAATAAACGAACTCCGCCCCGGACGGGGCGGCGGCAGG
>SLDI01000608.1:0-17663 GCA_007125385.1 Phycisphaeraceae bacterium
CCACAGTGCACACCCCTTATACCGCAGTTCGAAGAGACGAAACGCCATCACACATAGGATAAACGCAACGTGACGTTCATAAAACCCTGAACCTCAACTGGGTGATGCGGGATAACACACTGGCCGAGTGGCTGGGGTTCATCGCCGAGCACGTGGGCATGTATGACGAGCCGCTGCACGAATGGGCGGCGGACCATGACGATATGCCCGCTCCCTACTGGCCGGCGGCGGCGAAGCACACGCTGGACCTGCTGGGCCACGCCCGGGCGCACCTTCCCAAGTTCCCGCACGAGTTCCGCGTCGAAGTCGAGCAGGCGTTCTCCACGATAGAGCGGGTGGTGATGCCGGTGGCGAAGCGGGAAGGGGAGAAGCTGTGGACCATCGCCCGACGCGACCCGGACGAGCGCTACCACGCGAAGATGGCCGCACTAGCGATGCGGTTGCCCGATGGGCTGGCGAGGCTGGCCGACCGCGCCCGGGCGATCGACCGGACGGTAAACGGCGAGGATGAACCCGAGGGGGCCGAGCCGACCCAGGCGGAATTGGATGCGATGAGGGCCATGCAGCAGGCGATCGAGGATAACCCCGACCTGGCGCACGCAAGCCGACCCGCCATCTACAAGCACATCATCACCGAGGGCGTGGTGGTCAACGGCGAGCCCTACCGGCCGGTGTCATTCGATGCATGGTCGAGGGCCTACAGCCGGGCAAAGGCTAAGGCTGAGGACATGTAGCGGACACTTTGAAAAAATCTGACCACCGGCCAACCCCCGATAGCACGCTGCTACGGGGGTTTTTCATGCGCGAGGGCAATGTCCACGGCTTGTCCATGCTTGTCCCTACCCCCCGATGGGTAGACGGCAAACCCGTACGGAGCACAAGCCATGAACACCGACCACGACCTGCCGCGACACCCGGACGCGATGCTCAACACCGACGAGGCTGCATCTGCGCTGAGGCTGCAAAAGCAGACCCTCCACGACTACCGCTGCCGGATGGTGGGGCCGCCGTTCTATCGCATCGGCGGGCGGGCGATCCGCTACCGCTACGGCGACCTGATGGCGTGGCTGGAATCGCAGCGGGTCGAGCCGGTGACTGCGTGACCACAAAAAAGCCCGCGCGACCTGGAGGGGGCGACGCGGGCGACGAAAGGAACACATGACCACTATACCCCACGCAACACCAAACGGACAAGCCCGCGAGACATTTTCGACTTCGCGGGTGATGGACTTCTTCAGCGAGAAGGAGCTGGCGGCGCAGACCGGCCACGACACCGAGGACTGGCCGCTCGTGGCCCTGAAGGAGCTGCTGGACAACGCGCTGGACGCGTGCGAGGAGGCGGGCGTCGCCCCCGCCATCCGCGTCGACCTGGGCGCCGAGCACATCACGATCGCCGACAACGGCCCGGGCATCCCGCCCGAGACGGTGGCGGGCCTGACGGATTTCACGGTCCGGGTGTCGAGCCGCGAGGCCTATGTCGAGCCGACACGCGGCCGCCAGGGTAACGCGCTCAAGACCGTGCTGGCCATGCCTTTCGTGCTCGACGGCGAGCACGGCCAGGTGGAGATCGAGGCCCGGGGCGTCCGGCACCGGCTCGTCGTGCGGGTCGATCGCATCCGCCAGGAGCCCGTCATCGACCACCAGCGGGACGAGGCCCCCGACACGACCGGCACCAAGATCACGGTTCACTGGCCGGATAAAGCAAGGTTGATCCTGGAGCGCGCGGCCGGGCGATTTTTACAAGTCGGCGAGGACTTCGCCTGGCTGAACCCCCACGCGGCCCTGACGATCAAGGGCTCGGTCCGGGACGAGTCGGGCGGCTGGGAGCCGGTCGAGCGGCACTACGAGCCCACGGACGCGTCGTGGGCGGATCGCAAGTGGACGCCCGATACCCCGCCGGTGGCGCACTGGTACACCGCCGAGGACATGTCGCGGCTCGTGGCTGCGTGCATCACCCGGGACGCCGACCGGGGCCAGGATCGGACGGTGCGGGAGTTCGTCGCCGGCTTCAAGGGCCTGTCCAGCACGGTCAAGCAGAAGCGGGTGACGGACGCCACGGGCCTGTCACGGTCGAAGCTGTCCGAGTTGGCGACGGACGGCGACCTGGACGAGCCGAGGATCACGGCGCTGCTCGAGGCGATGCAGGCGCAGTCCAAGCCCGTCAAGGCCCGGGCGCTGGGCCTGATCGGCGAGGATCACTTTCGCCAGCGGTGCGAGGCCGCCGGCTGTGAGATGGACACGTTCGCGTACCGGAAGGTCATCAGCGACGGCGACGCCGATATCCCTTCGGTGGTGGAGGTGGCGTTCGCGGCCCATCGGGGCGCCCTGGACGCCAACGCAGACGAGTACGGCAACCGCCGCCTGATCACGGGCGTCAATTTCAGCCCGGGGCTGCTCAACCCGTTCCGCGAGCTGGGCGAGATCGGGGAATCGCTTGATTCGGTGCTGAACGAGCAGTGGGCCGGCCGTCGTGAGCCGATCCTGTTGGTGCTCCACGCCACGAGCCCGCGCGTCCGCTACGCCGATCGCGGCAAGTCGAGCGTGCTGCTGGCCAGGGAGGGGGTGGACGCATGAAAGGCATGGACATCGCCAATGCCGTGAAGGGCGCGACGGCCAAGTGGGCCAAGATGCGCAAGGCCGAGTATCGAGGAAGCCGCCGCCCCCGCGGATACGTCTACTCGGAGCGGGTTTATTTCAGCGACGTGGCCGCCGACATCCTGCCCGATGCTTACGCCCACGCTTCGGGCAACCGTCGCTACAGCGTGTCGAAACGCCAGCTTCATTACGCGTGCCGCGACGCGTTCCACAAGCGCACCGGCCGGACACTGGAATATCCCTACTTCGCCAACACGCTGCTTGTGCAATACATGAATCGCCACGGGCCGGACTGGCACATCACCGCCGATCCGCGCGGCACGCTGGAGGTTCCCAACGCCGGGCACAAGGTTAGCGTGCCCTGTGGGACCATCGAGATACGGCGCCACCTGGCCAGGGCGCGGGCCGGCAAGTCTGTGGATCCATTCGATTTCGATCCCCGCGTGGATGTTGAGTGGCCGTCGATCGCGGCGGGCCAGCGATATCAGGCGGTGCTCTACATCGAGAAAGAGGGGTTCGGCCCGATCATGGAAGAGGCCAGGATCGCCGACCGCTTCGACGTGGCCGTCGTGTCGAACAAGGGGCAATCCAACGTCGCCACACGTCAGTTCGTTGACGAGGTGTGCAAGGTCAATGGCGGTGTGCCGCTGTTCGTCGTGCACGACTTCGACAAAGCGGGCTTCGAGATCGCCCAGCGGCTAACCCAAGTGTCCGACTGGGCGATCGAATACGACCGGATCACCTACGACTTCAACAACGAGATCAACGTGACGGACCTGGGCTTGCGCCTGGGAGATGTTGAGCAGTACGACCTGGCGACGGAAGCGTGTGACTTCAAGGGTGGATTCGCTGCGGACTCGATCGCCACCGAGGAAGAGCGGGAGTTCCTGCGGGGCGGGGAGCGGGTCGAGCTGAACGCGTTCACGAGTCCGCAGTTCGTGGAATGGATCGAGGCGAAGCTGGCGGAGCACCTGCCCAAGCGTCTGATTCCCGACGACGACGTGCTCACCAACGCGTACCGGCGCGCGATGGCCGTGGCCGAGGTCAACCTGGCGATTGAGCAAGCCAAGGATGCGGCCGTGGAGAACGCCAAGGCGGCGGAGATCCCATCGAATCTGCGGCGAAAGATCGCGGCCGAGATGGAAGCGGCCCCGGATTCAGGCGCATGGGATCGGGTCTTGTACGACCTGGCCCGCGAGCACATCGAGGATGGGGATGAGGACGAGGATGAATCGGCTGAGCCAGGGGGTGAAGCATGAAACGAGGTACGCCCGGCAGATTCATCGGCTCATCCCAAGACCCGTCATGGAAGCGAGGCGTTTTTGAAGGCGCGGCGTTGGCGTGCAAGTTCATGCAGGACGGGCACGACGAGCAGGCGATCGCCCGATGGCTGGAGGCGCTGGCCGTCTGGCGATTCGACGCCGACGCGGGCAACCTTCCCCCGGGGCTGGATGCGCCCAGTGACAAGTTGTCACTGAACCACGAGAGGGGGCGGCGATGAGCCTCGACACGAGACTAAAAGAAGAAGCAGGCATAATCGCACGCGAGGCGTGGGCTGCCGGCGACCATGACACCCTGGCGTTCGCGGCTAAGAATCTTGGCGCGACGGTCGATGAGTTGAGCGTGTATTTTCAGAGCGAGTTCAGCAACGACCGCGCGCACGAGCCGATCACCCTCGACCCGTCCGCGCCCCTCGACATCGCGCGTCGGTTCGTCGAAGCCCACCACACCTACCAGAGCACGCGCACGCTGCACGCCCAGGCCGGTCAGTTCTACCGCTACGCCGGCATGGCATACGAGCCGTGGGACGGCGCGTCGGTGCGGGCGAGTGTCTACCGGTTCTGTGAGGCGTGCAGGGTGGAGGTGCCGCTGAAGGAGGGCGAAACGGGGTGTGAGCCGTTTAAGCCGACGAAGCGTAAGGTGGACGAAATAATCGACGCGCTGCGCGCCGTGTGCAATCTGCCGGAGACAGTGCAGGCCCCCTCCTGGTTGGATGGGCGGTGCGATCCGCCGGCCGACGAGCTGCTGCCGATGCGAAACGGCTTGCTGCACCTTCCCACCATGACGCTGCACGAGCCGAGCCCGCTGTTCTGGGCGCATCACGCGCTGGGCTTCCCATTCAATGCCGACGCTGGCGAGCCCAAGCGCTGGCACGAGTTCCTCAACCAGTTGTGGCCGGACGACCCGGCGAGCATCTTCACGTTGCAGGAGGTGTTCGGCTACCTGCTGACCACCGACACCAGCTTCCAGAAGATATTCCTGTTGTGCGGGCCGAAGCGATCGGGCAAGGGCACGATCTATCGCATCCTGCGCCGCCTGCTGGGCGAGGCCAACGTCTGCGGCCCGACGTTGAGCGGGCTGGGGCACCAGTTCGGATTGCAACCGCTGCTGGGCAGGCTGCTGGCCGTCATCAGTGACGCGAGGCTCGGCAGGGGCAGCGACACCGCCGCGATCGCCGAGCGGCTGCTGTCCATCAGCGGTGAGGATGCGGTGAGCGTGCCTCGAAAGTTCCTGCCGGACGTGACGGTGAAACTGCCGACACGGTTCCTCATCCTCACCAACGAGCTGCCCCGCCTCGACGACGCGAGCGGCGCCCTGGCGTCCCGGTTCATCGTGCTCACGCTGCGCGAGTCGTTCTATGGGCGCGAGGATCCACGTCTGACGGAGAAGCTGGTCGAGGAGCTGCCGGGGATTCTGCTGTGGGCGATCCGGGGACTGCACAGCCTGACGGCCAGGGGGCGGTTCGAGATGCCCGAGTCAAGCCGCGAGGCGGTGCGGGAGCTTGAGGACCTGGCGTCGCCCATCGGGGCGTTCATCCGGGAACGGTGCACCCTGTCCCCCGAGGCCATGGTGGAGGCGGACGAAATCTACAAGGCATGGCGGACGGGGTGTGAGGAACAGGGCTGGGAGCACATCACGACGGACACGACCTTCCGCCGCGACCTGCGGGCGGCGATGCCGACCCTGGCCGCGTCACGTCCGAATTGGGCCAACAAGAGGACCGTCTACCGTGGAATTGGGCTCGAATGACGGGGTGGAACACCTAGGAACATGTTCCTGACCATTGCTCGCGTACGCGCGGGAGTTTCCTATGTATAGAGAACAATGCCGTGGAACATGTTCCCGGGTGTTCCAGTTGACCTTGACAACGCCGGGCACCACCGACCAATACGGCCGCACGCCGGAGCATCGCCTACGCCAAGCGCTAAAACGGCTCCTGCGTGACTACCAGCTCCGCTGCACCGCCATCACCGTCGGCGGCGAGACGTGCCGGGCGAACCAGCGGCGGATGCACGACGCGGCGACGGGTCCTGGATCAGGCCGGACGCCGCCTACGGTGCAGCGAGTCGCGGTTTCGCCACAGAAAGTCCGGGCGTCCAACCCCTGTCCAAATACGGAGTTGTAGTGATGGCGAAATATGAATGCCCCTCATGCGGCGCTGGTGGATGCGAGAGGTACCGGGAGCACGGCCTGTTGTGGTACATGCGCTGCCGCGAGTGTGGCCGGCAATTCAGCATCCGCCGCGACCCGCGCCGGCCAGAGCCGACGCCGGGTTCGTGGGTTCACGGCTGGGAGCGCTGGTCGGGGGGTGAGCGGTGACCCCCCGGCGCACCATCATCGTCGAGGCGCCGTCGTGTCCCCGCTGCGGGTCGATCCGTCTGCGCAGCGACGGCGGCACACACTACCGCTGTGATGGATTCGGCGAGCGAATCGAGCGGTACGTCAAGTGCGGCTCATGCCACGATCGATTCAAGGTGCTGGCGGAGAAGTCTCCAATATTGGAAGGCGCCGGTTGACCACGTGCTAGGGTAGATGGATGTTCAACACCCCCACAACGGAGTTCACGACATGGGCAACCTGAGACTCGAAGACATCTACGGCCGGATTCGCGGCTGCCGCAGCCGGCTCAACGACCCGCACCCCCCAAAGGAGGCGGTGGCATCGCAGTACCGTGATGATTACGGCAGCGACATCGAGGCCGACATCAAGGCGGCGTCGCCTGACGATCGTTTCGCGGTGATGCGCGCCTTGGCGTTGTGCGGCGTCCGCCTCTAACCCCTGGAGACATAGCAATGCAGATGAGTGTTGCCACACGTTGGATGAACCGCGAAGAGGCCCTTCGCGACGCGCAAGACGCGTGGGCGTCCGACATCGCGCGATGGCTCGCGGCCGGCGGCGAGGATGAGACTGGGGCGCGCGACCTTCGCCGGCGCGGCCAGGATCTCGGGCAGGACTTCGATTTACACGTCAAGTGTGTGCGCCGCGTGCTCGACGCGGCCGAGGAAGTCGAGGGCGCGAAGCAGGTTCGCGCGCGCCTGACGCAAGCCGAGAAAAAGCTCCTGGACGCACAGGCCGAGCGTTCGCGCGAGCTTGACCGTCTGGACCAGATGCTCTCCGATGCCCAGCGTGAGCGCGACGAGGCGCAGCGCGAGGCGGCGGGCGTGCAGCGGGCCGAGCACATCCTCGAGTCGGTGCATGGTCGCGAGCCGAAGTCCATCACCGAGGGCAAGGCGGAGCTGGCGAAGCTGAGCCAGGCCGGTGACCGGCGCGCGTGGGCCGGCGTCGAGGGCAGGCTCCGCGAGTTGCTGGCCCCGCTCGAAGAGGCGGGCGCCACGAGCCGGTTGGTGCGAAACATCTATCGGGAGCTGACCACCAATGGCCACACCTGACAGCGACACCTTCCGCTGTGCACTGTGCAACAAGACCGAGCCGGACGCGGCGCTCGTGGTCGAGTTGGCGTACCCGAGCGTGCGGATCTGCCTGCGGTGCGCCAACGGCGTGGCCATCTGCCTCAGGGCTCACCAGTACGATCACCATATGGACGACTCCGAGCTGGCGCTCCTTACACGACGATGATCATCACCAGCCCAAACCATCGATCCGCGAGCGGGGCTTTCTCACCCCGGCCATGTCGGCGGCAACCGGCGACCACGTTATGGCAGCTCCAACGGCTCAGCCAGCCGTCGGCTCGATGGGCGTGCCGCACACCACCGTCCGTCCGCCGTGCTGTCGCGGAAACTCCGCGTGGTGGCCGGCGGCGAGTCACTGCGGCTTACGCTCCCGCCCGTGGCAACGCGGGCGAGGGCATTGGCAGGCCCGCCGGTGGGTCCTTCCTGGCCGGCGACGGGTCTCGGTTAAGCGAGTCGCGTTTGTTCACCCCGGATAAGTTCACGATTTCTTGTGCAACGCAACGGAGCACCACATGCCCCGTAAAAAGTCGGACAAAGCGGGCGGGGCGGGCGTTGCAGCGGAGTCGGTGTGCAACAGCCTCTCCGACTTGGCCCGCGCCGTGGGCGCGGACCGGTCGACCATCAGCCGGCGGGTGAAGCGTGCCGACTGGCCCGTGAGCCGTACCCCCCCCTATGACGCCGACGACGTGGCGACCGTGGTCGATTACCTGCACGCCGGCGACAGTGACGACCCCGACGATTTGAAGCGAGCCCAGGCGTTCAAGTCCCGGACGCTGGCCGCCCGCTACCTGCTGGACATGGCCCGCGAGTTGGGCAGGACGGATCGCACGGTGGCGGAGTTGGCGATCAACGCACTGGACGCCACGAGCACGCTGCACTTTCAGCAGACCCGGCAACGGCTGGGGGATTTCATCGCCGAGCACGGCGGCATGGATGGCCCGGATGCGGACGTGGCGGCGGAGCAGTTCGTCCGCGAGCAGTTCTACCCCGAGTTCGCCCGCATCCTGGCAGCGGTGATCGAGTTCCACGTAAACGACGACCCGGCGGTGCCGGCACTACTTCGTCGGATTCAGCGGCTCACGGCTGAGCTTGCGGTGATGCCCGACATTCCGCCCGAGATGGTCGAGCAGATCAAGTCCTACCTGCCGGAGTAGTCGTAATGAGCACCCCGATACCCGGCTGACGCTGCGGCCCGTCACACGGCGTTCTAGGGCACCTACAGCGACGGACTTGACGCCGGGGGCCGGCCGGGGCAGGATGGACCCCACAAATGAGGCGGGCCCCGGCGCGAGGCGTAGCTCACACCGAGGCCCTGGCCACCCGCGAGGTACTAGCTCGCCGATGGTTGGCAGAATCTTACACATCGACGCGCGCGACTGCGCGCCCCCGCCAACCCCAGCGAACACATCGCACGGCCACCGCCACCGCGCGCCCGCCGGCTGCGCGCGACTGACGGGCCGGCACCTGCCGGCGAGGGAGACGGTCATGGCATGGCCACTACCGATCGGAGCGGAGTTCGTGCACGAGGGGACCGTGGGGCATCCACGCGACGGCCATCACGGTCACTACTGGCGTCTGGCGAGGTTCGGCGGCACGGGCGTCTACGTGCTCGTGGGCATGATGGGCGAGGTGCGGTCCTGCCCGCAGGGCTGGGCACGCCAGCAGGCCCAGGCGGTGAAGGGCGGTGACGCATGAGCCGACCCCAACCCGATCGCCAATCCGTGCTCGACGTGCTCAGCGACTCCGACGGCCAGCTCGCCGACGTGGAGAAGGAGCTGGTGGCCGAGGTCCGCGACCTGTCCCGGCTGGCCGACCCGCCGGGCGCGGTGCTCTGTCGCCTGAACATGCTGCGGGCGACCGTCCACGCCTGTCGGCTCATGCTGGGCGAGGCCCGCGACGAGGCCGACCGCTGGCGGTGAGGCCGGCCGACAACCCGAGACACACCCCCCCTCCCCCGGCGCCCGTGGCTGGGGGTTTTTTGCGCCCGCTCGCCCAGGTTGCGCCGAGGTTGCGCCGGCTCGCCCCGATTTTTATAAGTCAAGTGTCCCCGGGGGGATTCGAACCCCCGTTTTCAGGATGAAAACCTGATGTCCTGGACCTGGCTAGACGACGGGGACGCGAGGTCGGGCGGTATTGTAGTGGCGCCGCGGTGACGGGCAAAGTCGCCGGTTCGGGGTTCGAGGCTCGGGTTGCCGCGAAGCGTTGAGGCCGGCGACCCGCGGGGCGCGGCCCCCGCCCCTCGGCCTTTGCTGCTGCGCTCGTTCAGGAATGGAGCCGGTGCGCGTCAGTCGTAGCGGAAGACGCCCTTGCGCCAGGCGTACATGAAGGCGATGATGGTGGTGAGGACGAAGAAGAGCATGCGGGCCATGAACAGGGGGGTCAGTTCATGGTCGCCGGGGAGGCTGGGGAAGGTGACGGCCCAGGGATAGAGGAAGACGATCTCGACGTCGAAGAGGAGGAAGGTCATGGCGACGATGTAGAAGCGGACGTTGAAGCGTCGGCGGGCCGAGCCGATGGGGTTCATGCCCGACTCGTAGACCATGCCCTTGACCTTGCCCTGGCGTTGCGGGCCGAGGAGGGTGGAGGCAAGGACGTTGAAGGCGCCGAAGAAGATGCCCATGACCAGCAGCAGGCCGATCGCGGCGTAGACGTTGAAGCCTTCGTAGGCGAGCGTGGCGGTCATAGGCGGGCCAGTGTAGCGAGCGGGGCGGACGAGGGGAAGGTGGGGGTACGCGGCGACGGGTCGAGGGGCTGCGGGCGGGAAAGCCGGAAGACCCCATTCCGCAAACCTCGCCGCCCGCCCGGCCGCGCGACGCAGCAAGGGGGAGGCGGTGTTTTCGGCGGATCTCCCATTTCGACCCTCGAACGCCCCAATCCTCGCCCGGCTTGACGGTGTTGGGGGCAGGGGATAGATTGCGCCGGCCGTGTGCGCGGCTTATCTCGCTTTCATCGTGGAGTGCAACCTATGTCGGCATCGCGACGCTTGCGGTTCCTGGGGCTGGGGCTGTTTCTGGTGGCGTTGGCGTATTCGCCGCTGCCCGGCGCCCAGGCGCAGGCCGAGCCGGCCGACCTGTGGGCGGACTTCAATCATTACGTGCTGATCGCCCGGCCGGACCTGGCGCAGGCGGCGGGCACGGCGCTGCTGGAGCAGGTCGAGCCGCAGCAGTTGCTCCAGATCGCCGAGGCCAGCGATTACGCGGACTACCATCCGAACCTGGACCGGGCCGGGCGGATGGACGGTCTGACGGAGCTGGCGGAGGAGCTTCGCCGGGCGCTGGAGCGTGGGCAGGTCGAGCAGAGCCGGGACCCGCAGCGGATCGCCGAGAACATCGCGATGCTGCGTGAAGGTCGTCGGCCGTTCCAGAACGCGACGCATCGGCTGCGGGCGGCGGGCCAGTTCGCGGCGCCGCAGATGCTTGCCGCGCTGGAGGACGGGGATCGCGAGCGCGAGCATCCTTACATCGTCAACGCGATGGTGAGCGTGGGTCGGCCTTTGGTCGAGCCGCTGGCGGTGGCGCTGCCACAGCTCGAGCCGGTGCCGCAGCGTCACGTGGCGCAGGTGCTGGCGCAGATCGGCTACCCCGAGGCGCTGCCGGCGGTGCGGGAGGTGCTCGAGAGCGAGGAGATCGGCGAGCGGACGGGACGGGTGGTGCAGCGGGCGTATGAGACGCTGGTCGAGCGGGCGCGGCTTGAGGGCCGGTGGTCGGCGGCGGAGCTTTACCTGCACCTGGGCGAGTCGGCGTACCGGGCCGGGACGCTGGGCGACCGCCTGCCGAGCTTCGACGTGGCCGAGGACCGCGGCGTGGTGTGGGGGTATCGGCCGCGTCACGGGCTCGAGCCGGTGTTCGTGCCGGGGGCGATCCACGCGGACGTGATCGCGATGCGCGCGGCCGAGCGGGCGCTGGGGCGTGAGGCGGAGATGGCCCCGGCGCTGAGCCTGTACCTGGCGGCGAACCTGAGGCGTGCCAACCGCCTGCCCGAGGGCGAGCGCGATCCGAGCTACGCGGCGGCGATGCGTTCGCCGGCCTACTACGCGATGCTCGCTGGGCCGGCGCGGCTGCACGACGTGCTCGAGCGGGCGCTGGGCGACGGCGACGCGGCGCTGGCGCTGGACGCGATCGCGGCGCTGCGCGACACCGCCGGGACGGACGCGCTGGTCCGCCGCGACGCGGGTCGCCGGCCGCTGCTCGAGGCGCTGTCGTACCCGGATCGCCGCGTGCGGTTCCACGCGGCGGAGGCGTTGGCCAACGCCCGGCCGGGCGAGACGTTCGCCGGGGCGCATCGCGTGGTGCCGGTGCTGGCCGACGCGGTGAGGCAGGGCGAGACGCGCCACGCGCTGGTGCTGGCCGACAGCCGCGACCACGTGCACCAGTTGCTGGGGCTGCTGGATGAGCTGGGCTACGACGCGTTCGGCGGCACGTCGCTGGACGAGGTGGCCGGCGAGGTGGATGCGCGGCCGGGCGTGGACGTGATCGTCACGCGGCGGCCGGTCGAGGGCGTGGCGCGGCTGATGCACGACTCGGCCGACGACTACAAGCTGGCGGCGACGCCGGTGCTGGCGATCGTCAGCCCGGGCGGGCAGGTGCGCCTGGAGGAGCGCTTCGGCGAGACGCGGCGGTTCCGCTCGGTGGTGGCGGACAATGGCGAGAGCGCGGTGCGCGAGGCGGTGAGGCAGTTGGCCGACGACTTCGCCGGCGAGAGGATCGGCGCCGACGAGGCGCACGCCATGAGCCTGACCGCGCTGCGGGTGCTGCGGGAGATCGCGCTGGTCGCCGGTGTGTACAACGTGCACGAGGCCGAGCCGGCGCTGACGCGGGCCCTGGCGGATGAGCGCGAGGGCGTGGCGGAGGCGGCGGGCGAGGCGCTGGCGCTGATCGACTCCTCCTCGGCGCAGCGGGCGCTGGCGGATCGGGCGCTGGCGCTGGAGGCCGGCGAGTTGAAGGTGGCGCTGCTGAACAGCCTCGCGGCCTCGGCGACGCGGCATGGGAACATGCTCAGCTTCGACCATGGCGAGGCGCTGCTGGAGTTGGTGCGGACCAGCGAAGGCGAGCTGGCGGACGCCGCGGCGCGGGCGCACGGGGCGCTGTCGCTGCCGACGGGCCACGCCGTGGAGTTGATTCTGAATCCGGGTGAGTGAGCCTCCGGGCGGCCGACTGCGCAAAGCCCCTTTCAGCCGCCGCGCTGCCAGCGTGGCGGCTTGTTTTGCGGTCCCGGCGGCAACTCCGGCTGTAGGGTGGGTAGAGCGAAGCGAAACCCACCACGCTGGCAGTGGATCCCAGCCGCAACCGGTGGGTTTACCGGCGTTCGCCGGTGCCGCAGCCATCGCTTCGCTATACCCACCCTACATCAGCGCCGCCGCGCGTAAAGTTCATGGCGTTGGGTGCCACGGCTTGACCCGCAGGGCAAGCCGTGCGCCTGTCGTGAGCCGCACGGCCTGGTGAAAGCGGACAAGCCGTGACACCCGCGGCGGATTTCTGCCGGGCGTGGGTCAGCGGCCGTGTCGTGCGACGACGCCGGCGCGTTGGCGTTCCTGGGCGTGGGAGACGCCGGCGCCGAGGGCGAAGACCAGGGCCAGGATCAGGTGGATCCAGGGGCCGACGAGGTCGATGTTGAAGGTCTCGATGACCCACGGCACGCGGGCGAATCCCAGGATCATGAGCAGGGCGTAGATGGCGGCGAAGACCCAGCAGGTGATGCGAGCGCCGGCCTCGGTGGCGAAGCCCATGGCCAGGACGATGATGCCCGTGAGCAGGAAGACCCAGTTGTGCAGGACGTTGACGGTGAAGATGCCGAGCATGGTGTCCTGTCCGACGAAGCCGATCAGGGCCATGAGGATGAACACCACGCCGAGGACGCGGCAGACCCAGCGTGCCGCGGCCGAGCGGGCGTGCGGGTCGCGGTAGGGGTAGCCGCCGGACTCCTGCCCGGTACGGGGTGATTCGGGATGCTCAGCCATTGCAAAACCTCCTTTGCGGGTTGTGGGGTGCGCTGTGCAAATGCCGTGCTTGGCGCGGCCGAGGCGTTCCTGGCTCGTGGGTTGGGCCTCTGGTCACCGCGAAGAAGCGAGGCAGGCGAAGGACGCGAAGACAAGTCATCTGGTTTACGGACCGGCGCGTTGTTGGCATCGCTGCGCCCTACCCACCCTGCAGCCGGACACGACGCGTTTTCGCCCTCGTGCGAGCAGTCATTTCCACTACACTTCGCTCCTTCGCATCTCTTCGCTCCTTCGCGGTTTCCCGCGGATGTCACCGGGGTTCGGCTTGTGCACAGGTCTGTCCTGATGCGAAGCTCACGCCGGTCGTCGCGTGGCGCGGGCGCGGTAGCGGCTGTGGGCGAGGCTCTGGGAGACGCCGGCGACGGCGATCCAGCCGATGGCCAGGGCGAGGTAGAGCCACATCCAGGCGACGTTGAGGTTCAGCGCGGCGGTGACGCCGGCGACGCCGGCCAGGCCGAGCAGCCCGATCAGGCCATAGGCCAGGGCGCCCAGCCAGCAGGCGAGCCGGGAGGCGGCTTCGCCGGTGAAGCCGGCCAGCAGCAGGCCCAGGCCGGTGAGCAGGTGCAGCGTGCTGTGGGCGGGGTTGGTGGGCACGAGCCCGAGCACGTCCCGGCCACCGACGTAGCCGAGCACCGCGACCATGGCAAAGACGACGCCCAGCACGCGAGCCGTCCAGCGCGCGAAGCTGATGGGCGGGGCGTCCTGTGTGGACGTGTGGTTCATGCGGCTGGCGTTCCGCTGCATACGACATCTACAGGCGATGCTAACCGTGCCGCTGAAGTGGGCCAGTGCTCGCGGGGTTTTGCGTGGCCAAGGGCAGAAAACCGGGGTCGCCCCGGGGGCGGGCTGGGGAATCGCCACGGATGAACACGGATAGAACACGGATGAACACGGATGACAAGGGAACTGGAGCGCCCTCGATCGCTTCGTCGTCGGCTGGGGTGCCGCTGACAAGTGGAGTCCGCGGAACTTGTCAGTGCGGATAGGCGTTGCGGACCCACAACATCGTCCGACACCGACAAGGCCGGGGACGGCCTTGTCAGTGGCACCCGGTACGATCGGGTTGAGCGCGCTGTCGAGCGCCTGGCAACACGCTCCTTCCTCAAGGAAGGGCGATGGAATAACCCTATTGGAGTGTCCGGGTTTCCCGCTCGCTCGCTCCCCGCTTATCCGTGTTCATCCGTGTGCATCTGTGGCGATTTCCTCCTCTGCTGCGCTTCGCGAAGCCGCGAGCGGCTCACGCGGGGGCGGTCGCCTGCTCGCGGGCGCGGACGGGGCGGACCAGCAGCTTGCGCAGCACCGCCAGCAGCGTGTCGATGGGCTCGAGGTAGCCCGCCGGCGGACGGTAGTAGATGGTCGTCTCGTCGATGAGGCTGACCCGGCCGGGGGCCTCGGTGAACACGTCGCTCAGCCGCGCCGCCTCGTGCGTCTTGAAGATGAGGTCCTGGCCTTCGAGCTTGATCATCTCGATGCCCAGGCGACTCGCCGCGATGCGGATCTCGGTCAGGTCCAGCAGCGTCCGCGCCGCCGGCGGCGGATCGCCATACGCCTCGTGCAGATCCTGCACGACGGCCTCGTACACCTCGAGCGTGTCGGCCCGGCTCAGGCGGCGATACGCCTCCATGCGATGCTTGTCCGAGCGGATGTAACGCCGCGGCAGCGAGCCCGCGGCCGGCAGCTCCAGGTGCGTCTTGGCCGGCTCGACGATCGGCTCATGCTTGAGCTTCTTCGTCTCCTGCTCCAGCAGCAGGCAGTACATCTCATAGCCCACCGTCGCGATGTGACCGGACTGCTCGGCCCCGAGCAGGTTGCCCGCGCCGCGAATCTCCAGGTCGCGCATCGCGATCTTGAAGCCCGCGCCAAGCATCGCGTACTGCTCGATCGCCTTCAATCGTTTGGCGGCCACCTCGTTGATCGTGCGATCCCTGGGCAGCAGCAGGTAGCAGTAGGCGCGGTGCTTGTATCGGCCGACGCGGCCGCGTAGCTGGTGCAGCTCGGCCAGCCCGAAGTGGTCCGCGTTGTTGATGATCATCGTGTTGGCGGTGCGGATGTCCAGGCCCGACTCGATGATCGTCGTCGACACGAGAATGTCGATCTCCCGGCGGACGAAGCGCAGCATCACCGCCTCCAGGGCCCGCGAGCTCATCTGCCCGTGGCCGATGCCGATGCGCGCCTCGGGCACCAGGCGCTTGATGTCGTCGGCCACGCTCTGGATGTTGTGCACGCGGTTGTGCACGAAGAAGATCTGCCCCTCGCGGTTAAGCTCGCGCACGATCGCCTGCTTGATCCGCTGCTCGTCGTACGGCACGACCTCGGTGACGATCGCCCGGCGGTCCATCGGCGGGGTGCTCAGCGAGCTGATGTCGCGCAGGCCCACCATCGCCATGTGCAGCGTGCGCGGGATGGGCGTGGCGGTGAGCGTCAGCACGTCGGCGGTGAGGCGAAACTGCAGCAGCTTGTGCTTGTGCTCGACGCCGAAGCGCTGCTCCTCGTCGATGATGACCAGGCCCAGGTCCGCGAAGCGCACGTCCTTGGAGAGCAGGCGGTGCGTGCCGATGATGATGTCGATGCGGCCGTGGGCCAGCTCGTCGATGATGCGCTTTTGCTCGCCGCCGGTCTTGAAGCGCGAGATCGACTCGACGCGGAAGGGGTAGTCGGCGAAGCGCTGGCGGAAGGTGCGCTCGTGCTGCTCGGCGAGCACGGTGGTGGGCACGAGCACCGCCACCTGCTTGCCCGCCTCGACGGCCTTGAACGCCCCGCGGATCGCCACCTCCGTCTTGCCAAAGCCCACGTCGCCGCACACGAGGCGGTCCATCGGCTGGTCCTCGCCCATGTCCTGCTTGATCGCGGCGATCGCGGCGAGCTGGTCGTCGGTCTCGTCGTAAGGGAACTCGGCCTCGAACTCGCGCTGCCAGGCGGTGTCGCCGGGAAAGCGGATGCCCGGCTGCGTGTGCCGCGCCGCCTGGACGCGCAAGAGCTCGGCCGCCAGGTCCTTGACCGCCTCGCGCACCTGCTGCTTCTGCTTCGCCCAGCGCCTGCCCCCGAGCGTCGACAGCGGCGGCCGGCCCTCGAAACCGCCGACGTACTTCTGGATCAGGTCGATCTGCGTCGCGGGCACGTGCAGCTTGGCCCTGTCGGCGAACTCGAGAGTGAGGTACTCCTGCGCGCTGCCGTCGCGCCGCATGGTGCGCAGGCCGGTGAACCGCGCGATGCCGTGGTCGACGTGCACGACGTGGTCGCCGACGTCGAGATCGAGAAACGCGTCGGACGCGGCATCGCCGCGCACCACCCGCCGGATGCGCCGCGGCGTGTCGTAGCGGTGGAAGAGCTCGTGGTGGGGGATGAGCAAGTGCCTGCTGCGCCACTGGCCCCACACAAACCCGCGATGGAGATACCCCACCTCCAGCTCCACCGGCGCCCCGGGGGCATGCTCATTGAGCAGCTCGTGCAACCGGTCGCGCTCGGCGGGCTTCTGACACAGCACGACGACGCGGTTCGCGCTGTCCGACGCCAGCTCGCCAAGTTCCTTGACGGCGCTGGCGGCGTCGGTGTCAAAGGGCGGAAGCTGGTCCACGGGCAGCGTCACGTCCGCCTCGCCGCCGCGCGCCGAGTACTGGTTGACCTCGACGTGGGCCATGCGCGTCAGGCGCTGAAAGACGGTGTTGGGCGCGTAGATGCCGCGCGGGTTGGTCAGGCGCTCGTAGTAGCCGCGGGCCTGCTCGGCCAGCTCCATGGTCTCGTGCAGGACGGCGACGGTGTCGGCGGGCAGCAGGTCGAGCAGGCTCATGGTCTGCTCGTCGTTCTGGATCTGCTCGCTGGAGGCGCCGATGAGCTGGGCGGCATCGACGGGGGCGTCGGAGCCGAGCGTCTCGGGGTCGATGCGGTGCAGGCTGTCCAGCTCGTCGCCGAAGAAGTCGAGGCGGACGGGGCCCGCCGGCTCGCGCGTGCCGTCGACGCTGATGCTGCTGCCCGGCGGGGGGTGGATGTCGACGATGCCGCCGCGCACCGCGAACTCCCCGCCCTGCTCGATGGCGTCGACGCGCTGGTAGCCGGCGTCGGCCAGCCAGTGGATGAGCTCGTGCGGCTCGAGCCGGTCGCCGCGGGCGAGGCTGCGGATGAAGCGTCGCGCGGTCTCGGGCTGGGGAACGGCCTGCATCAGCGCCTGGACGGGGGCGACGATCACGTCAACGCGCTCGCCGGCATCGAGCTTGCGCGTCACGGCGAGGCGCTCGCCCAGCAGCTCCAGGCTCACGTTCGTCTCGCCCGGCAGCACCTCCAGGGCGCCGAAACGCTCGACCGCCAGCGGGCGGCCCGCCTCGGCGAACAGGGCCAGGTCGTCGATCGCGTCGTCCGCTTCGTCAAGGTGGGCCACGACCAGCAGC
>SLDI01000677.1:0-5314 GCA_007125385.1 Phycisphaeraceae bacterium
GATGGGTTCGGCCCAGCTTACGGGCAGGGCGTCGCCGACGGGGTCTGTCACTGGGGTGGAGGTCTCGCCTGTGCAGGCGGTGGCCGCCACCGTGAACCAGACGGCCGCGAGAACATGCGTGCGCCTGTACACCATGGGCCTGTTCCGGTTTCAGATCCCGTGCCTGCTCAACGCTGCACCCGATGCAGTCGACGTCCCTCCTCGACCAGGGCCCGCAGGCGCTCGCGCAGCTCGATCAACCGACCCAGCCGTTCCGCCCGGCGCTGCTCGTCCGCCTGGCCCCGGTGTTGCTCCAAGCGGGCAATCCGGTGCTCGATGTGGCTGGCCTGCTCCCGCAGACCCTGGACGTGTGCGGCCAGTTCGGCGCGGTCCATTTGCCGCATGCGTCGCAGCGAGGGCGAGGGCTGGCCGAGGAGGATGGGGCCGCGAAACGCCGGGGTCATGATGCCCTCCGAGATGGGATGTGCCGCAGCAGATCAGCCATCATAACCCGCGGCGGTCCAGGTGTAGTGGGCGGGTTGGTGATCGGCATTGAACCCGCGCCCACCCCGGCGGGCCCGCCGCCATGCCGGGGCTCCCACGGCATGGCCGTCGCGCGATCGTCCCGAGCCGGTCGGACAGGAGGGTCGGCCTTGGGACAGTCGCGATCGACCAGTAGACTGACGACGGAGGACCGCATGCACGAGCTCGCCCAAAAGCTGCACCCCGACCGCTTCACGGAGATGTCGCCGCTGATGGCGGCGATCGTCGGCTACGTCCTTGGGCAAAAGCTCACCACGCCGCAGATCGAGGAGCTCGCCGTCAGCGAGGCCGAAAACCTCGTGTACATCCGGCCCGAGGGCAGCACGGGTTTCGATGGCGTCGAGAGCCTTGAGGACCTGCGGCGGAACTGGAACCGCCTGCTCGATGCCGCCGGCCTGACGGACGACGAGCGGCGGGAGGCGGTGCGGCTGTTTCACGAGCGGGTGGAGCGCGTGCCGGGGACGGAGGTGTGATCTGGGCGTGTCCGTCGAATTAGCCACTGTCAAGAGGTTCTATCGCCGCTTGCATCCTCAAACTCCGACCCGCTTCCCGAGATCCGGCGAGCGATTGGATGTGCCCGACACGTATAGGGTTTACATCCATCATCTTTGGATCAGGTGGGCAGTCGGTGGCAGGTGTCGGTGGACAGATTACCGGCCGGCCGGCTGCGCACTCGTGACCTGCCGCATCAGGGCGTCCACGTACTCCCCCTCCTGGAAGATTACGTTCAGGCCCTCGATCTCCTCTCTGGTCATCCGCTCTGCAGGGCCCTGTGCCCACCGCAGGTCCGTGAACGGCGTGTTCGAGAGGATGAACCCGTGCAGTGTGGGCACGTTGCCCGCACCCGCGATGATGTCCTGAAGCCGGGGAATGTCCCGCGTCGCGAACTGAATCTTCGGGTCGGCCGGGTCGAAGTGATGCAGGCCCTTGGGGTCGATGAACGCCAGGTGCTGGCGCTCACCGTCCTGCACCCAGAGCAGGAAGTCGGGGAAGAAGTTGCCGGCCTGGAAGAAGCCCAGACCCGTCACGGCCTGGTTGCGCAGCAGGTAGACCTCAGCCTCGGTGTTCCGCTCGCACCACGCGGCCAGATCGTCCACGAACTTCGCCTCGTGCTCATCGAGCGCCACGGGGCTGACCTTGATCCACGCCCCCTTGCCCACGAACAGCAGCGGCTGGTACAGATGGCCGGCGAACGGCACGGTGCGCCACTTACCACCCCACTGGCTCCAGCGCGTCACGGCGTTCTTGTTGATGGCCTCCTGGAGGTCCTCGACAAACTGGCCGATCTGCTGAATCTCGTCGGCCGTCTGCACCGCCTCGCTCGTCTCGATCGAGTAGCCGTCGAGCAGGCTCTCGTTCGCTTCGTCCACCTCCACCACCTCGATGTACGGCGCCTCCCACCGGCTGCGCATGAAGCGGTAAAACCGCTCGGCATAGTTGTTGAGCAGTTGCTGGGCCATGCGCTGCCACTGGGCGCGGTTTTCGTACCGCGTCGGCGACATGTCGGCCGGCGACGCGAACAACTCGTACCACTCCGTCTCGGCCAGCAGGTTGCGGATCGCCTGCCGGTCCACATGCAGGCGGTCCAGGCCGCGCGACGCCTTGAACGCCTCCAGCCCGAACAGCAGTTCGTCAACGTCCAGCAGGGCCGCGTGCAGCGGCGTGAGCTTCTGCGACGGCGGCCGGTCCGCCTCGCCGATCGCGCCCGTGATGCGCCGGCCCTCGCCGACGATCCCCTGGATCCGTGGCAGCCAGTTCAGCCGCGTCTTGTTCCGCCGCAGCCACTCGTCCTCGTGAGCGGTCGGGTGCGGCGGGCGCAGCTTCACCAGCGGCCCGAGCTTCTGGAACGCCTGGCCGCGCTCGACCTTCTGCCCTTCGATTTCCTCCTTCAGCCGCAGCGTCTTGAGCTTGCGCTTGGGCAGCGTCTTGACCACCGGCAGTTCCCACACCTCCTTGTCCAGAGCCTCGGGCACCTCGCTGAGGATCCAGTCCCGGAACGTCCGCATGTAGCTCGCCTTGACGCCGAAGACCTGGAGCGTCTCGACCTGGCGCAGGTTGTCCGGCCGCGGCGGCCGCTCCGTCAGCTCGCTCGACCGCCGCAGGCTCATTCGATACCCCCGCAGCCGCACCCCGCGACCGAAGAGCTGGATGATCTGCGTGCCCTCGCTCCGGCCCATACGCATCAGCCCCAGCGACGACACCCGCCACGAATTCCACCCCTCGGTGAATTTGCGCGAGCCGACGAGCATGTTGATCGGGCTGTCGTCGTGGTTGATCCCGCGGAACAGCGACGTGCGGTTGTGGTCGTCCTCCAGCTTCGTGATGCCCTGCTCCTCGCAGCGGCTGGCTACCGTCACCGCGTCGCCGACGTTCACCACGCCGAACGGCTCGGCCTCGCCCACCTTCAGCGCCAGCTCCCCCTCGGCCCCGCGGATGATCTGCACCGCGAGCGTGCCCCCCTCGGCCGGGGCGTTGAACACGTGCCGCATGATCTCGCCATGCAGCCGCCGCGCCAGCGCCGGCTTGTCGCCCGACGTGTCCACGTGCGGCAGGCGATGCGCCAGCAGGTTCCGCCCCTGCGCATCGTGAAACCCATCCGCCAACAGGCTCTGGAGCGTTGCCACCGCGCCCTCCGGGTCCGCCAGGAAGCGCTTCAGGAACAGCAGCACCTCCACCACATCCGAAATGGTGCCCTTGTCGTCGGCAGTTTGCGCCTTGCCCACCACCGTGTGCCCCACGAACACCCACAGCGGCTTGTCGATCATGAACGGCTTGATCCGCTCCCCGCCGTCCATCCACACCTTCATCTGCTGGTAGAACAGCAGCAGCGCCGCCGTCAGATACCGCTGCTGCTTCTCGTCGTCCTCCAGGTTCAGGATGTTGAAGTCCTTGCCATACCCGTCGCGGTAGAAGCTCTGGTAGGCGTAGTCGATCAGGATGGACTTCGCGTAGCGGTTGCGCATCCAGTCGTCGCCCTGCACCGCCTCCTTGAACGTGGCCGAGTACTCGATGCAGAACCCGCCGCGGGCGAGCTGGTCCCGCCGGGTCACCCACTTGCCCTCCTCGCCGCGCCCTGCCCCGCGGTGGCCCTCGTCCACCAGCACCAGGTTGCACCCCTCGAACGCCTCCGTCGCCACCGTCTTGCTGCCCTGGTCGTCGCGAAACTTGTGAATGTCCAGAATCTTGACCGCCTGCCGGGCGTGCTCGGCGTAAAGCCCATCCATGCCCTGCTCGCCCACCGTCACCACGCTGAAGCCCGACTGCTCGAACTCCTGCTCATGCTGGGCGGTCAGCCCCTCGTTGGGCGTGACCAGGATCACCTGATCCAGCCTGGGCCACAGGCCCGCTTCAAACGCCCGCTTGTGGTAGTGACGGAACTGCCGGATGTGCACGTGCATCAGCAGCGTCTTGCCGCTGCCGGTGGCGCACCAGTAGCCCAGCCTCGCGAGTTGCGCCCGGGCGTCGCCGTCCTCGTCGAACGGCCGGACATGGTCCACCTCGTGCATCCGCTCGTTGTGAGCCGCGATCTGCTCGTTCACCTCCGCGCGCAGCGCCTCGGGGTCGTCGAAGTAGCGGTCCAGGTACAGCTCCGTCAGCAGCAGCGCCAGGTACTGGTGATACTTCCACTTGATCTGCGGCTGCTGATGGCTGTCCCGGGCTGTGTTGATCGCCTGCGTGTGCTCCAGGATGTTCTGCTCATACTCGACCAGCCGCTCGACCCGCAGGACATCGCCCGTGTGCACCGTCGGCAGGGCCGAGGCGATCGCCTCGTGGAACCGGTGCAGGCCGGTGCGATCGTCGATGCCGTCGGGGCTGCTGGGCGTGATGTTGAACCGCTCGCGGAACTGCGCCAGGCTGGTCACCCCCAGCTTGCCCAGCGCCCATTGGAACAGCACCGTCTGCCGGTGGAAATCCGGCTGCCCCCCGCCACGCGCCCCGCCACGCCGTGTCGCCTTCGACTTCTTCTTGCCCATCCTCACGCCCCCCCGGCCGGGTCGGCGTCTTCGAACATCCGGTCCTTGAACGTCTGCTCGATCGGGTAGACCGTGCGCAGCTCCTGCGTTGGCTGCTCCAGCGTCACCGGGCCGTTGATGTAGACGCGGTGGTACTCGCGGTAGTCGCTGCGCTCGCGCGTCGTCTCGCGGTGGCGGAGCATCCACGCCTCCAGCACGGCCGCGTCCTCGTCGGCCGCTCGCTCACGCTGCTCATCCGTCAGTCCCGGCTGCGCGGCGGTGAGCTTGCGCCACACCACCAGCACGCGCGTGGCCTGGGCGTCGTTGAGCTCGCCCTCGACGCGCTGGAAAACGTAAGGCCCCTCCGCGTCGCGCTTGAGCCGACCCGCCACCTTCACCCGCCCCAGCCCGTCGGAGTGCTCGGCCTGCTCGAACTCGGCGCTGTAGCGCTCCACCGGGCCATAGGCGTGCACCTTCAGCCCCAGCAGGTAGTTGAACGTCTCAACCAGGTCCACGCGGTGCGGGCGAATCTCCTGCTCACCGGCCGGCTGGGCGTCGATCGCGTAGCCCCACGGGTCGGCGAACGCGTCGAGGTTCACCAGGTGCGGCCCAAGCTCCAGGTCCAGGGCGTAGGTGAGCATCGCCTGCTGAATCCCCGGCTCCGCCCCCGCCACGCCCGCCAGCAGCTCGCCGGCAGGGTGGGGCAGATTGTTCAACGGTAAGCGCTCCATGAACCCCGTCTTCCCGTGCGCTGGTGAGTCTGTCATGCTTCGGCGATGAGCAGATATCCCCGAACGACGCGAACGGCGGGCACGAATGGCAGGGCATCGCGAGCCCGC
>SLDI01000320.1:0-5300 GCA_007125385.1 Phycisphaeraceae bacterium
CAGGTCTCCCACCACCGGCGCCAGCGCGGAACCGATCGTGAACGTCGCCCGCTGGAGTACCCGGCGCAGGATGTTCATCCGATCGGTGAACTTCGCCGCCTCGGCCGCCGCGTCGGTCGAGATGGTCAGACCGAGCTCGCGGGCCTGGTCGCGCAGGGCCTCGATGCCCTCGGCACCCTGCGACAGCAGGGGAAGGAGTTGCTGGCCTGCGCCGCCCAAGAGCTGCATCGCCAGGCCCGCCCGGCGCGTCGGATCCTCGATGCGCGACAGCGCCTCGGCCACCGCGATGAACTGCTCCTCGGGCGAGAGGTCACGCAGCATCTCGTAGGAGAGGCCGACGCCTTCAAGGTTGTCCTTCGCCCGCGACAGGCCGCGCTCGGCGTTGCGCAGCACCTGCTGGAAGCCTCGGATCCCCGACTCCAGCGTGGCCACGTCGCTGCCGGACTGCTCTGCCGCGAAGCCGAGCTCGCTCAGCGTCTCGACGCTGAAGCCCGTGCGGGCGGCCATCTTGTCGAGTTGGTCGCCCATGCGGCCGAACTGCCGCGTCGCGGCCACCAGCGGCGCGGTAATCACAGTGCCCAGGCCGGCCAAGCGCGTGCCAATGCGCCGCACCTGCTGGCCGAAGCTCTGCAGCCGGCGCTGCGCCGCCCGCAGGCCGCGCGTGAGCCGGTCCTCCACGCCGAGTTCGACGTAGGCCCGGCCGGCTCTGATCTGGCGTCCGCGTGCCATGAGTCGCTACCTGTCCAGATTGCCCCTGACCGAATCCCGCCACAGCGCCGGGAACTTGTCCGCCTCCTTCTCCAGCGCCGGGCCCATGTACGCGTGCCCGCGGTACCGACGCGTCACGCGCTTGCCCGTGCGGTAGTCGCGCGTGGTGACGCGCCCGCCGAACACCGGCCCTTCAAACGTCCGCCCGTTGACCGACACGCTGCGCCCGGCCCGGATCAGCTCCGCCTCCTGCACCGCCGCCCCGATCGACGCCTGCCACGGAAAGCCCCGCTTGCCGCTGGCGACGATCTCCCGCGCCGCCGGCGTGTCGCGCGACACCACCCCCTCGGCGATCAGCCGCCCGTCCTGCATCGCGATCCGCTCCGTGTGGCCCACGCCCTGGTACGCGCTATGAGCAAACCGGATCGGCCGGCGCTGTGCGTTGATCTGCAACCCCTCGAAATCCACCACCACCGGATGTCGCCACCCGGCCACCTGCATCGGACCGCCGGTGTACGCAACCATCGTGAATCGCGGCAGGCTCAGCTCTTCCGAGCCGCCTTCCTCGCCGGCGGTCACCGGCTGCGCCGCTTCAATCGTCACACCGCCGGCCTCACAGACCAGGTCGATGCGATGCTCACCGTCCTTGATGTTCGATCCGTTGCTCGGCATCCTCGTCCTCATGCTCGCGTTCCGAATCCACCGCCGGGCCCGCCTCCTCGTCCGTCAGCCCCAGTTCCCGCATCAGCGCCTTCTCCTTCGCCCGCTGACGCAGCTCCGCTTCCCAGTCCAGACCGACGCGGGCGTACTCGCGCGACAACGTCGTCGTGTTCGCCGAAAGCCGCGTCGCCTGCGCGTTCGCCTCCTTCGCCGGATCCACGTGCTCCTGGCCGTCCCAGAACCATTGGTGCCGGCGGTCGCTGTCGAGCGCACGCATCGCCTGCGGCAGAAACCCCTCGATGAGCACCGCCTCATCGAGCCAGGCGTGGAAGATCCGATCCAGCACGTTGGCCGCGATATGCGCCTGATCAACGCGAATGGACTTGTAGTAGGTCTGGTGATCCAGCCGGCCGGAGGCGTAGTTGTAGCCGGCACTGTTGCCCGCCGCGATGTTGAACGGCATGTTCAGGCACCGCGCGATCTCGTTGATCAGCTCGCGCTTGAACTCACCGTAGGTGGTGGTCGGCTGCTCAGCCCGGACCTGGCCCATCTTCCAGCCACCGGGCATGGTCATCCACATGCCCCGGTCGATCTCGATCGCGTCCATCGGCTCGACCGACTCCGCCTCGCCGTTGGGCGGCGCATCGGTGTAGACCACGCCCCCCGGCAGCGCGGCCTGCTCGGCCGAGCCCAGCACCGCCAACGTGTAGCGCCGCAGTTGCGCAAAGAGCGTCAGCGCCGGCGTGATGGCCGGCACGCCCCGGCTCTGGCCCGGCCGCTCCACGCGATACAGGTGCACGACCGCCTCGGCCGGCACACGGTCGTAGTCCAGCACCGGCCCGCGCCAGCGCTGGTCGCCCGGGTGCCGCCGGAGGATCATGTACTCCAGCCGGTTGCCCCAGGCATCGAAGATGATGCCATCGACGTGCCGCCCGTCCGGCACCATCCGCGGGCTGGGATCGCACACCCGATCCGCCTCGATCAGCCGCAGATCGAGCTGCACCGGCTCATCGACGCGCGGATTCGTCGTCAGCAGCGCGAACGACTCGCCATCGACCAACTGCGAGATCCGCAGCGTCCGCAGCTTCTCCGGCAGGTCGATCGCATGCGCCCACCGCGCGAACGCCTTCTCCACGACCCCATTCGCCTCGCTGTCCTCGCCGAGCATCTGAAGCCGCGGCCCCGTGCCGATGCAATCGTTGGCCAGCGTCAGCACGATGCCCTTGGCGTAAGCGTTGTTCGCCACCTCGTACCGCGCCCGGTTGCGCAGCACCCGGCGCACCTGCGGGTTCGCCGCCGCGTCGGCCGAGAGATGGTCCGCGTTCGCCCAGTGACGCCGATCCTGATCGGTCGTCTGCGCCGCGTCGTACCGGGCGCTCAGCGCGGCCGGCGTCACAGGCTGGAGGCGCCAGCGCCGGCCGCCCGTCCCTGGGCGGCCGCTGCCGCGCTGCGTACCGAAGATATACCTCACCAACTTGAGCATCCGTGCTCAGATTCCTCCAGCCTGTGACCGACCGACCGTGGTGCTACGACGCGCCGGGTGGATTCACCTTCACAAACCCGATCGCCAGCCGCCGCTTCTTCGCCGCTCGCTTCGAGGCCAGATACCGATCCGCCTCGATCTGCTCGCGCAGCCCATGCTGCTTGACGCTGCCCGAGTCGCCCGACGCCTCCGCCGGCCCGGCCGCGTTCTGCTCGATCGTGTTCTCCAGGCTCTCTTCCGCCATGACCATCCACGAAAAAAGGCCGCGCGAGTTCCAGTTACGGTCTCGCGCGGCCTCAGGCCGGTCAGCCCGCAGCACCAGGTGCGGGCAGTCGAGTCGAGTTGTCTCCCAGCTATATAGCCGGGGGCAGAGGCGTCTGCAAGGGGATTGGCTGCGTCAAACGGAAATCGTTACGTATGTAGAACCATGAGGCCCCTACCGTCCTCGCCAAATCGGATCGAGCAGCCGAAACCGCAACCCGGTGATGCCGTCCTGAGCCACCGGGCGGTCAACATCCTCTCGTTCCCCCGCCGACCACACTGCCACGCCGACGACATCGTCGGCCTCAAGCTCCCGCCCACCATCGCCTGCCACGCCTGTCATTTCCGCATCCTCGGCGGTCAGCGGGCCGAATCGTAAAGGCGCATCGGTATACAGATCGAGCGGCAGGTCCGACACCTCGCCAATGTCCCTCGGCCATTCACCGTACTCGACCCGATGCATTTCGACGGTGAGCGCCGCCTCGGCCACGCGGAGTGACGCCTGCCCGTGCAGCAACCCCCGCACCAAGCTCCTGGTGCTGCCAAACTCCAACCTCTCGCCCTCAGGTGGACGCACCTGCCGGGCCAGTGCGTTGACAGGCTGGTCAAGGTCGTCGTACATCGCGAGCGTCTCATCGGATGAACTGCCCCATCGTTCGACCTCCTGCAGATAGGACAGCCGATACCACCCCGGACAGAGGGCCGACCAAATTCGATACCCGAGCACACTCGCCCGGCTGGGCGCCTGTTGCCACGCAAAATCAAACATACCACCAACCTCGCCATTGAGCTCCACCCCCATGCGTCCACCGGCGAGCACATGCCACTCCAGTTCCTTGGCGGTGTCTGCGGTTTCGATACGGACCCGCTCCAGATGGTCGGCGGTCAGGCTCAGTCCGAAACCGATCATCTGCTTGAGATCGTAAGCGTCATGCTGTCGCCGGATGGCCCGACGAGCACGATTAAGTGCATCAACGCCCGCCTCACCGCGCGCCAGCGTCTCCTCCAACGTGCTGATCCCCAACGCATCAACCGACCGGCGAACGAGATAAACGATCGCCGCTGAATCGTCGGCGAACGCCCAAGCCAGGTCGATGATGGACGAGGCCGTGTCCAATGCTGCGTCGAAATCCTCTACGGCCGCCTGGTGCTCGACCAAAGCCGCGAGACTGCGTGCCGCTCTGCGCATCGCCGGCAACTCTTCCACCGGCGCCTGACCCACCGCCCACTGGTCGATCAAGCCCCAACTGAACTGCTCGCCCGACCGGGCTTGCTCAACCAGCGGGATGAAGCCGTCCATTGCCTCGGCGTAACGTGCCAGGCGATCGGCAGGCTCACCGTGGATACGCTCCCCCCAACCCGGCCACTCCAGTTCGTCATCTGATCCGTAGCCCACCACCGGGATACCCTGGGCCGCGTCAATACGACGCTCCGACAGCGCCAGTGCTGCACGCCAATAGCGTGTCGTATCGTTTGCCGCAACGACACCATCATGCGGGTCGTGGGCGCGAACATGGCCCAAGTTCGTGGCCAATCCGCGCGCTTCCAACTCCGCCTGCAACGACCGCATTACCGCATATCCCCGGTAATTCGTGAGGCCGATAAACGCCAGGCCCACCGCCACCAGAATCACCAGGACATGTGGTCCCCAGCGCACGGCAGCGCGTGCCCCGCCCCCAGCCCATCCGATCAGGTGACGCCATTTCGACGGTTGGTTCGCAGATTCGGTCATTGGAAGTCTCCCACGGATGGATCGACCGGTTGTCCGTTATGCCCCGACTCGCTCCGACGTGGTAATCCGCCGACCGCAGCCCCGACACTGCCGGCGGCGCACCAGTTTACCCCCTGGCCTGGCCCGGGTATAGAGCACTCGAAACCGTCGCCCACCACACTTCGGGCAGACGAGCCCCCGCTGTCCTGCGGCCTCTGTCTCTGCTCCAGGCAGTCTCACGACACCCTCGCTTTCTGAATCTCCGACAGCTTCACCCGTCGTTTCCTCGTTGGCGGCTCGACGCGCTCCGTGCCCAGCCGCACGCCGGCCATACTCGCTGCCACGGCGCAGCCGACGAGGCAGTCGAACCAGTGGTTGTCCGGCTTGCTCGGTCGGCTCGACCACTCCTGCACCACCCGGCCGTGTCCCTCGGTGCGCACCCACGTCTCGCTGGCGGCGACGTGGTCGGCGAACAGG
>SLDI01000383.1:0-5298 GCA_007125385.1 Phycisphaeraceae bacterium
CCGCCGAGGCGGTAGTGCTTGTGGAGGTTGGCGGCGTCGAGCAGGGGGGTGGTCATGGGCTTCTGATTGCTGATTTTTGATTTGGGATTGTCTCAAGCCGCTTGCGGCTTCGCGAGGCGGTGCGCCCTTGCCGGGACGTTGCCTGTGCTTTCCCCTTCGTGTCCCTTCGTGTCCCTTCGTGTTCATTTGTGGCGGGTCACTCATAGCGCAGCGCCTCGATGGGATCCTGCCGCGCCGCGAGCAGGGCGGGGATGAGGGCGCCGATGACGCTGGAGGCGATCGCGCCGAGGACGATCAGGCCGGCTTCGGTCGGGTCGAGCCGGCCGGGGATGCGGTCGAAGAAGTAGGTTTGCGGGTCCCACATCCGCCAGCCGAAGAGTTGGTCGACCAGGGCCTGGATCTCGTTGAGGTTGGTCACGACGAGGTGGGCCAGGACCAGGCCGACGAGCGCGCCGACGACACCGATCGCCAGTCCATAGCCGAGGAAGATGTGCATGATCCCGCGTCGCGAGGCGCCGAGTGCGCGCAGGACGCCGATGTCGCGGGTTTTTTCGAGCACGATCATGTAAAAGGTGGTGGCGACCATGACGATGGCGACGACGCTGATGATGATGAAGAGGAAGGTGACCAGGCCTTTTTCGTTCTGCACGGCGGCGAGCAGGGGGGCGTGTCGCTGCTCCCAGGTGATGACGAAGGGGATCTGCGTGGCGCCCTGCCGCATCATGATGCCGACGGTGGCGGCCTCGACGGCGTCGCGCACGTCGGCCAGGCGGTAGCCCGGCGCGGCGCGGACGACGATGTCGGTGGTGCGGCCGGGGGCGATGATCTCGTCGCCGCCGTCGCCCCACGGGTCCCAGTCGACGCGGCCGGTGCGCTGCTCCATGCGCAGCATGCGCTGGAGCATGTCGAAGGAGACGTAGACGCGGTTGGCGTCGACGTCGTAGAGCCCGCTCTTGAACTCGTTGACCACCGTGAGCACCTCGGTGGCGGCGTCCATGAAGCCGCCGGCCTCGGTCAGTGGCACGGTGGTCAGCGTCAGGTCGCTGCCGACGACGCTGTAGGCGGGGTTGTACTCGCCGCGCTCGTCGCGGCGGTGGGCGGGGTTGACCTCGATGCCGATGACGATGCCCTGGCGCACGTCGGCGAGTCGGTCGGGCGCCACGTCGTCAGCGTTTGCGCCGTCGCCGCTCGTTGCGGCGAGCTCGTCGGGCCCGCGCCCGGGGCTCAGCCGCATGGCCGCCTCGACGAGTTCCTCGTGGTCCCAGTACATGGTGTCGCGGTAGCCGACGACCTGCTCGAGCTCGTCGGGGTAGATGCCTTCGATCTCGACGGGGATGGTGCGGCGGTGCAGGTTGATCAGGCCGTAGGCCCGGAGCACGGGGGTGGCGGCTTCGACCTCGTCGAGCTGGCGTACGGCGTCGAGCACCTGCTCGTAGTGGGCGAAGCCGGTGAGTGAGCCGGCGGTGACGAGCACGTCGCCGGTGAGTCGCTGGGCGGAGTCGCGGAGCATGTCGAGGAACCCGCCCATGACGCTGATGACGATGATGACCATGGCGGTGCACAGCGTCACCGCCAGGGCCGCGAACATCGGCGCGAGCTTGCGGGCGAGGTACTTGAGGATGAGCAGGAGCTTGTACATGGGCGGCGGTGGGGTAGCCACGAAGTCACGACGGACACGAAGGAGGGTAGGGGGATTGTAGGCAGGGGGTGCTGCGGGCGCCGTTTGCCCCCCTCCCTCCGGGAGGGGCAGGGGGAGGGTGTCACCTGCCGGCTTGGGGCTGCGTCAGGGCGACACGTCGGCTGCAAGGACACCTGGTGCGCGTGGTCGCACGTGGCGTGCGGAGGCACGCTCCCCCAGCCCCTGCCGGGGGGAGGGGGGCAGGAGCCGTCCGTGCGACACTCCCTTTCTTATCTGTGTGCATGCGTGTGCATCTGTGGCCAATCCTCAGGTCTCCGGCTCAGGACATCGTCATCCCGCCGTCGACCGCCAGCACCTGGCCGGTGACGTACCCCGCGGCGTCGGAGGCGAGGAACGTGACCGCGGCGGCGACCTCGGCCGCCTGGCCGAAGCGCGACAGCGGGGTGATCTGCCTGACGTGGTCCTTGACGGACTGCGGCAGGCCGTCGGTCATGTCGGTCTCGATGAAGCCCGGGGCGACGACGTTGGCGGTGATGCCCTTGCCGGCCATCTCCTTGGCCAGCGACTTGGTGAAGCCGACGACCCCGGCCTTGGCGGCGGCGTAGTTGGCCTGGCCGGCGTTGCCCACCAGGCCCGAGACGGAGCCGACGTTGACGACGCGCCCGAACTTGCCGCGCATCATGGGGCGCAGGGCGGCCCGGCAGGCGACGAAGACGCTGCGCAGGTTGGTGGCGATGACCTCGTCGAACTCCTCATCGCTCATGCGCAGCAGCAGGTTGTCGCGGGTGATGCCGGCGTTGTTGACGAGGATGTCGAGTCGGCCGTGCTCGCTCGCCGCCTGCTCGATGAGCTGCTGGAGCTGGGCCGCGTCGGTGATGTCCACGGCTGCGCAGGACGCCTCACCGCCGGCGGCATGAATCGCCTCGCGGACCTCGGCCAGCTTCTGCTCGTTACGCGCGGCACAGACGACGTGGCGGCCGGCCGCCGCCAGGTCCGCGGCGATCGCGGCGCCGATGCCGCGCGACGCGCCGGTGACAATCGCTACTCGCTTGTCCTGCTTGGCCATCGATCAGGTCTCCGGGAAATAGCCACAGATGAACACGGACAGACACGGATGCACACAGATTAGAAGAGATCGGCGGGGTGTGCAGGGGGCGGTGAGAACGACCAGCCCCTGGCCGTCGTGTTCCAGGCCAGCCCGGGCCATGGCCCCATCCGCGAGCGGCTGAGCCGGTTCTGCCATCGCGCCGTCGTTGATGGACGGGCTGACCGGCCACATCGCCTGCCACGTTTTCTTTGCGCCCGCGTGGGCCAGGCGGGCCCGGCGGCGTCGTGGGCGTGCTGTTATACTCGCCGGCCTGACGGGGCTTGGGAGCTTGCGCACGACCATGACACCGATCGAGAACCTGACGCTGGAGTTCAGCCTCAAGCCCTTTGCCGGCACGTCGGCGGGGCGTTTTGCGGCCGCGGCGGAGCGCATCTGGAGCAACTGGGCGGGGCTGGCGGGCGAGGCGAGGCAGCTCTCGGTGCAGCTCTGGATCGGCACGGGCGACGAGATCTTCCTGTTCAGCGGCGACGGCGGGCAGCGCTTCCCGTGGGCGGAGTCGATCGGGTTCTGCAACTACGAGCACGAGGACGCGTACGACCAGGCGAACGTGCACTACCGCGAGAACATCGCCCAGCCGTTTCGCGAGGATCGCGGGGCGTTCACGTATGCGGACTTGAAGGAGCTGATCGCAACGCTGCGGTCGACGGCGCGGGATCGGCTGGGCAGGGAGCTGCGCGTCGGGGCGACGGTGGACCCGGGGCCGGAGTTCGCCGCGAGCCCGCTGCGTTATGAGCGTCACCGCGAGATGCTCCAGCCGGTGGACAATCCGCTGTATCGGCCGATGCGGTTCCTGACGCATCACGCGCAGATGAAGGGCGACGGCGAGCGTTACGCGGCGTTTCCCGATGGGCTCCCCGAGGGCGTGTCGATCGGGCACTTCCTGGGCAAGCAGTTCGCGGCGCTAAGGCAGTATGCGGGGTTTGACTACCTGTGGCTGAGCAACGGGTTCGGCTATTCGGAGAACCCGTGGGTGTGGTTCGGGCATCTATTCGACGGGCAGCGCGTGGCGGTGGAGCGGGCGGCGGAGGAGAACAGTCGAACCGTGGCGTTCTGGGAGGATCTGACGGCCGCGGACGAGGGGCTCGAGCTTGAGGTGCGCGGGACGAATTACTCGGTGGGGATGGACCTGGCGACGGACGGTTGCTCGCACGTGCGGATCAACGAGGTGGGCGGACTGATGAAGCCGCCTTGCAACCCGCCCTGGGGCTCGCGGGCGCTGGGGCTGGAGATGGGGGCGTATCTTTCGCGGCTGGCGAAGACGCCGACGCGTCGGCTGCCGTTCCGGTTCTACCTCAACGACCCGTGGTTCGTGTCGCGGCCGTGGTACGACTACTACGGGCGTGAGCCGTTTGACTTGTACGTGCCGCTGAGCGCGGCGCGGCTGGGTGGGGACGGTGCGGTGGAGACGCCGACGGACTTCAACATGTTCAGCGTGGACTCGTTCCAGGGCGAGCTGGATGCGGAGCAGGCGGGGCAGGTGACGCCGCACGTGCGTGAGGCGTGGGCCCAGCGTGCGGATGCGGCGGGGCCTGTGGTGTGGGTGTATCCGTACGACGAGTATCACGAGATGCTGGAGGCGGCGTCGCCGTCGCTGGGTGACGTGTTCGCGCATGACTGGTTCATCTGCCGGGCGATCGACGAGGGGCTGCCGGTGTCGACGGTGTGCAGCAGCGACCGGTTCGTGGAGCTGGCGGGTGCGGGCCGGCTGCCGGAGGCGGTGTACGTGGTGCCGGCGCCGCTTGGTGCGGACTGGGCGTATGGGCGGGCGCTGCTGGAGCATGTCAAGGCGGGGGGGCGGGCGATTGTTTATGGGTGTCTGGGCAGCGCGGGCGATGCGCTGCGCGAGGCGCTGAGGGTTGAGCTGGCTGAGCCTGTCGAGGGTGAGTTTGCGATGGCGTCGCAGCGTTTGGCGGAGGATGAGGTGGCCCAGCCGGACGCCGAGGTGGTGGTGGACGACCCGGCCAATGCGGCGATCGGGTATGCGGGCTTGACGGCGCAGCCGAGCGTGCGGGCGGCGGATCGGCCGCTGATCCATCGCGCGGGGGTGAGCGGCGGGGGGATTCGCGAGTCGGCCGAGGGCGAGCACGTGCGGACGACGGTGACGCGCGGTGGCGAGGCGCGGGCGTACACGATCTGCCGCGACGTGGGCAAGGGGAGGCTGGCGTGGCATCGCGGGACGGTGTCGTTCGAGCCGCACATCGATCGTCTTGAGCCGGGCTGGGACGCGGCGAGCGCCGCGCAGCAGCCGGCGCAGTGGATGCGGCCGCTGCTGGGTGAGATGGGGTTGTCGATCCGTCAGCACAAGCAGTACGTCAGCTCGAAGTCGACGTACACGTTCATCAAGCGTGTGGGCGGGGCGTGGGTGTTTACGGGCCATCAGCCGGACACGAGCGTTGAGGTGAGCGTGTCGATGGCGGACGGGGCGCCGGTGTTTGAGGAGTATGAGACGACGATTGTGGATGGGGCGTCGCGGGTGGCGTTGGGCAAGACGTTTCACAAGCCGGTGCGGGTGTTTGTGCGCAGTGAAGATGGCGTCGTCAGCATCAAGCGG
>SLDI01000014.1:0-5296 GCA_007125385.1 Phycisphaeraceae bacterium
CAAGGGTGCCACACAGCATCCCGGCAGGGTGCTGTGTGCGTCGGCCATCGACGGTTGAACGCACACAGCACCCTTCGGGATGCTGTGTGGCACCCGCGGCCCCCCCGGCAACGGCTCCCCCCCGATTGGCGCATCGCCGGGCGAGCCGGTAGGATGCAGCCTCGCGCCTTTGGGGGGCGTGGGCTTGTCGCGGGCCAAGGAGACACCGGCCATGCAGATCACCAGTCCCAGCTTCGCCCACGGCGGGGACATTCCCAGCCGCCACAGCCTTGATGGCAAGAACAACTCCCCGCCGCTGGTTTTCAGCGACGTGCCCTCGGCCGCGCAAAGCCTGGCGCTGATCGTCGAGGACATCGATTCGCCCATCGGCGTCTTCACGCATTGGGTGGTCTGGAACATCCGCCCCGATGTGACCGAAATCCCGGAAAACACCGCCCCGCCCGGCTGCGAGGTGGGGCTCAACGGCTTTGGCTGGACGCGGTACGACGGCCCGGCCCCCCCCTCGGGACGCCATCGCTACCGCTTCCGCCTCTATGCACTGGACACGACGCTCGAAGCCTCCAGCCCCGACCGCAAGGACCACGTGCTCGGCGAGATGGACGGCGCCATCATCGCCCAGGCCGAGCTCGTCGGCCGCTATAGCGCCAACGGCGCACGCTGATCCGGCGCGGCCGCGCGCCAAGTCTTTCAGGAGCCCCCGCCCATGCCCGCTCGACGCACGCCCCTGCACCGGCTCAGGCGATTCTTCAAAACCGTCCACCTCGGCGTCTTCGGCACGTCGATGAGCATCATCGTCGCGCTGGTCATCTACGGCAGCGTCTGGCCCGCCCAGGCCCACGGCAACTTCCAAACGGTCAACGACTTCATCACCGAGTACTTCGGCTGGTACTACCTGCTGGCGGTCACGGGCTTTCTGGGCTTCGCGCTGTGGCTGATGTTCAGCCGCTACGGCGGGATTCGCCTGGGCGCGGCGCGCGAGAAGCCGGAGTTCGGCTTCATCGCGTGGTTCTCCATGCTCTTCAGCGCGGGCATGGGCATCGGCCTGGTCTTCTGGAGCGTCGCCGAGCCGATGTACCACTTCGGCGCCCCGCCGCGCGGCGACGAGGCGGAGACCGCCGCCGCGGCGCGCGAGGCGATGCTCTTCACCTTCTTCCACTGGGGCCTGCACGCCTGGGCGATCTACGTCATCGTCGCCGGCACGCTCGCCTACTTCGCCTACCGCTTCCGCCTGCCCTTTACCATCCGCTCCATCTTCTACCCGCTGCTGGGCGACCGCATCTACGGCCCGATCGGCCACACCATCGACATCCTCGCCATTTTCGCGACGCTCTTCGGCCTGGCGACGTCGCTCGGCCTGGGCGTGATGCAGCTCAACACCGGGCTCAATCACCTGACCAACGACCGGGTGCCCGTGGGCGTGTTCACGCAGGTGGCGCTGATTGCCGGCATCACCGCCATCGCCGTCGTGTCCGTCGTTTCGGGCCTGCACCGTGGGCTGAAGTGGATCAGCATCTTCAACCTCGTCGCGGTGCTGGTGCTGATGGCGTTCCTGTTCCTCGTCGGGCCGACGCTGTTCAACATGCGCTTCCTGGTCGAGTCGACGGGCTACTACCTGCAGAACGTCGTGCAGCTCAGCTTCTGGGCCGACGCCACGGGCGATCCGCCGCACGGCTTCCAGGGGGCGTGGACGGTGTTCTACTGGGCGTGGTGGATCGCGTGGTCGCCGTTCGTGGGGATTTTCATCGCCCGGGTGTCGCGCGGGCGGACGCTGCGCGAGTTCATCGCCGGGGCGCTGCTGATGCCCACGATGTTCGTGTTCGTGTGGCTGACGATCTTCGGCGGGACGGGGCTGCACCTGGAACTGGCGGCGCTGGCCGAGGGCGTCGAGGGCGGCGCGGGCATCGCCGCGGCGGTGGCGGGCGACTACACGCGGGCGATGTGGGTGATGCTGGCGCAATTGCCGTGGGCGATGATCAGCTCGATCCTGGCGGCCGTGTTGATCGTGACGTACTTCGTCACGTCGTCGGACTCGGCGACGTACGTGGTCGACGCGCTGATCACGCGTGGCAGCAAGCGTTCGCCGACGCGTCAGCGCGTGATCTGGGGCGTGACGGAGGGGGCGATCGCGGCGGTGCTGCTGGTCGCCGGGGGCATGTACGCGTTGGCGCCGGTGCCGGTGGCCGAGGCCGAGCCCGCCCTCCAGGCGGCCCTGGAGGCGGACGCGGCGCTTGAGGCGGCGGCCGGGGCGCTGGAGCCTGAGTTCGGCGACGCCGTCGAGGCCGTCGAGGCGGCGCGTGAGGCCCTGCCCGAGGCCGCGACATTGGCTGCGGCGATCGAGGCGGGGGTGGAGCTGGATCGCGAGGATCAGCGCATGGTCGCGCTGTGGGAGGGCGACGAGGCGCTGGGCGACGCCGAGGCGGCCCTGGCGGCGGCTCACGAGCTGGAGGAGGATGCCGCGTTCGCGGAGGCCATCGCCGCCCTGGAGGCCGTGCGCGGCGCGGCGGCGACGGCGTATCGGGAGCGCGACGCGGCTTTGGACGCCCTCCAGGCGGCGTCGATCATCACCGGCCTGCCGTTCTCCGTCATCCTCGTGCTCATCTGCGTCAACTTTGTCCTGGCCCTGCGCCGCGAGTTCGACGTCGAGGACGTCAACCCGGAGGAAACCCCCGGCGTCACGCAGCACAGCGCGAGTTCCGCCGCCGCCGCCGGGGATGACACCGCCTCCAACGCCGTCGCCGCCCAGCCGTGACACCGCCCCGCGGGCGGCGTGTCCGCGGGTGCTTGCTGATCGTTGCGTACGCAAAGTTCCTGATGGGGGTGGTGCCGACAAGCGGCGTCCGCGGAGCGTGTCAGTGCGAATCGCCGTGAGGCACTGACAAGGCCGAGGACGGCCTTGTCAGTGGCGCGCCGGCAGCAAAGCGGGTCGTCGTGCCGGGCCCGCCCACGGCCGAGGCTCACGGGAAAGGCGCGCGGCGACGCGACTTGCCCTTGGCTGCCGCCGAACCGGGGGTAAAATGATGATCATGCGGAGGTTGAAAGGCGACAGCCTGGCCCGGGGCCCGACGCCGGCGGCCGGGGCGCGCGTGGGCGTGGCGGGGGCGGGGGCGCGTGTGACGGGGGGGTTCACCCTGGTCGAGCTGCTTGTCGTCATCGCCATCGTCAGTCTGCTGCTGGGCATGCTCCTGCCCGCGCTGGCCGCGGCCCGGCGGCAGGCACGCATCGCCCAGTGCATGACCAATCTCCGACAGGTCGGGATCGCCTTCCACAGCTACGTCGCCGACAATCAGGATCGGTTCCCCTTCTACGAGGAGATCCTGCACAACCTGCAGTGGTACTACGGCGGCAAGCATCCGTCGATGGCCCCGCCCACGTTCCAGTTCAATTCCCGGCCGCTCAACCCCTACGTCGGCCAGAGCCCGGTCAACACCGAGGCCTCCGACGTCTTCCGCTGCCCCGACGAGACCGGCGTCTGGAGCGTCATCGGCCAGCCCGGCGGGACGCATGGCCACACCAGCTTCCAATGGCACGGCAACAGCTACATGGCCAACTTCAACCTGCTGCGCCGATCCATTCCCAACACCACCGAATACAGCCCCCGCCGCCTCTCCGAGGTGCGCATCAACCACAGCCGCGTCATCCTCGCCGGCGACGCGCAATGGTTCTACGACAGCGGGTTCGGCCCATGGCGCGCCGACGCCCACGGCCGGCAGCAGATCGCCAACATCGTCTTCGTCGACGGCAGCGTCCGCGCCACCGAAATGCAGCGCGGCCAGCGACACACCGCACGCTACACCGTCCTGGTCACACCGCCCCCGCCCGAAAACGACGATTGACACGCGCTGCCGGCGAGCTCTGGGGGCCTACGGCAGCTCGGGAAACAGCTCGCCGTCCAGTGCGTCGCCCGCTTTCAGGCCCAGCTCCTTCGTCACCACGTGCTCCTTGCCGTCGAAGCGCGCGGCCGCGTCCATGTAGATCACCACGTGCGCGACGCGTGGCTCGTCGGTGTCGTTGGCGCCCGCCATGTGGGCGCAGCGGCCGTGATGGAAGGTGCAGTCGCCCGCCTTCAGCGGCACCGTCACCCGCGGCGACCATTGCAGGTCGGGGCAGATGGTGAAGAGGCTCCGCGGGTCGGAGAGGTTCTGGCGCTCGAGGTCGGTGCGCCGGTGCGAGCCGGGCAGGAACGACATGCAGCCGCGCTCCACCGGCACGTCGCACAGGGCGATCCACGCGGAGATCGGGTTGGGCGAGTCGGCGTGAGGCCAGTAGGGCTGATCCTGGTGGAACTCGGTGGGCGTGTTGTTGTGCGGCTTCTTGACGAGGATCTGGTCGTGCCAGAGGCGCAGCGGCACGCCGGCAAGCCTGCGGGCCACGGCGGCGACGTTGGGGTGCAGCGTCAGCTCGCGCATGGTCTCGTCCTCGCGCCAGACGTTGACGTGCTGGGCGAACACGTCGCCGGCGCTCAGCCCCTGGCGCGACTGGTAGATCCGCAAGGCCGCGGACCGGAAACGGTCGGCCTCGTCGGGGCTGAGGATGCCGGGAACGTGGACGAAGCCGTGGTGGCGAAAATGCTCGATCTGATCGGGGCTCAGGGTCTCGGCGGTGGTCTGGGGGGCGTGGGCCTGGGTCATGGGGGGCTCCTTGTGAGCGGCCATTATGCCCGCGCCTGGGCCCCCGCGGAACCCCCCGGCAGGGACGCTTGCAACGGCCGGCGGCGGCGGTATGATACGGGGCTTGACGCCGCCCCCGGCCGCGGGGCACAACCCCAGGGACAGACGAGATGTACGCGATCATCGAGGACAGCGGAACGCAGATCAAGGTCAGCGAGGGCGACGTCATCCGCGTGGACGCCCGCGAGCTGCCGGCCGACGCCGTGGAGCTGAGCTTCGACCGCGTGCTGCTCGTCGGCGGCGAGAGCCCGAAGATCGGCCAGCCGCTCGTCGACGGCGCCAAGGTCACGGCGGAGATCCTCGCCGAGGACGTCAGCGAGAAGACGGAGATCTTCAAGTTCAAGCGGCGCAAGAAGTACCGCCGCCACAAGGGTCACCGTCAGCATTTCGTGCAGGTGCGCATCAGCCGCATCGAGGCGTGAGGGTGCCGGGCCGGGGGGAACCAGGTCATGGCAATGGGTGATTCTCGTTGGCCGGCGCCGTGAGGCGACGTGGGCGTTGCGTGCGCGCGTCGTCGGGGGCACGGGTACGAATTCAGATGAGGCTCGGGTGTGGGGGGCCACGGCTTGACCCGCAGGGCAAGCCGTGCCTCCGCCGTCGCGCGCACGGTTTGCCGCTTCGCGGACAAG
>SLDI01000304.1:0-5281 GCA_007125385.1 Phycisphaeraceae bacterium
GATCACGTTGCCCTCGGCGTCCACCCGCTGGCGGGCGTCTGACTCACCACCATCGCCGACCCGCAGCGCGTCGCTGCGCTGCGCCGGCTGCGGCTCCGGGACCGCACCGCGCCGGCGGACGTGGGCCTCGGCGATGCGATAGCGATGCCCGCAGGCCTCACAGGCCACCATGGCCCCGACCCGGACAAAGGAACTGGCACGCGTGCGGCCGCAGGATGGACAACGCAGTTCGTAGAGGCTCATATGCCGCCTGCAACGTACTTTACCCGAACCGGCCGGCCCCCGCCCCCCCCCTGCCGCTGGGCCGGGCTCCGGAAGATGCGACGTTGGCGCCGTTTCTCAATCAGGCCCGTGCGACGGCAACGGTCGACGCCGCCGGCACTTTACCACGGCGGTGACGGGGCCACCACGGCCGGCCCGCGGCCGCTGGCGGGCGCCGAGCGCTGGTCCCGGCCGCTATCATGTAAGCGCGGTGGTTCTGGTGAAGGGTTGACGATGTTCGACCAGATGAAGAATTTGAAGCAGTTGGCGTCGATGCTGGGCAACCCGCAGCAGTTGCGCGAGCAGTTTGAGCAGGTCCAGGCCGAACTCGCTCGCCGCAGCGTCGAGGCCGACGCCGGCGCGGGCGCGGTGCGGGTGACCGTCAATGGGCGGATGCAGGTTCAGCGGGTGGAGTTTGATCAGCCGATGCTCGTGGCGCTGGTGGGCGAGGGCGACGACGCCGACCACGAGATGGTCGAGCAGTTGATCGTCTCGGCGACGAACGCCGCGCTGGAGAAGGCCCAGGAGATGGTGCGCGAGGAGCTGGGCAAGATGACCGGGGGCATGAATCTGCCGGGGATGGAGGGGATGCTGGGGGGGTCGTGAGGGGTGATTTCTCAGGTGTTGCGGCGGTGGGGGCGGCGCCGATTAGGTTGGGTAGAGCGCAGCGATGGCTTCGGCACCGGCGGACGCTCACCCCCCTACCGCTCCGTGACCTCTCTGTGTCTCTGTGCCTCTGTGGTGAATTCCCCGCCCCACTCCTCACCACAACATCATCGCCACGACCAGCATGACGACGAGCAGCGTGACGAGCGCGGCCAGCCACCAGGGCTTGTGCGCCAACGTCGAGGCGGCGTGGCGTTCGACGTAGCTGCCGCACACGGGGCAGCGCAGGGCGTCCTCGTAGATCATCGCCCCGCAGGCCGGGCATGGGGCGGTGGCGGTGTCGTCGACGGACTCTTCGTCGTCCATGTCGGCGGCATCGGGCAACTCCCGATCATCCAATGGCTCGTCCGATTCGCGCATGATTACAGGCTCGGGGCGTCATATCATCTGCCGTGCGTCATCCTATCGGCGCATCGCCGGCCGATCACGTTGACGCGCCGCCTTGTTCAGGCGATCATCTGACGTTTGCACCGCAACCCATGGAGTTCAACCCAACATGCCCGACGCCATCATCGCGGAAGGGAATCCTCTGATCTGCGTCAAGCCCAGTCCGATTCACGGCCAGGGGCTGTTCGCCGCCGAGCGCATCGAGGCGGACACTTACCTCGGCGAATACCTCGGCCCGCGCACGCAGGACGACGGGCCCTACGTCCTGTGGATCGAGGAAGAGGACGGCACGATCTACGGCATTGACGGCCGCAACGAGCTGCGCTTCACCAACCACAGTTGCGAGCCCAACGGCGTTATGGAAGGCGAGCATCTCTACGCCCTGCGCGACATCGAGCCGGGCGAGGAGATCACCATCCATTACGGCCCGGACTGGGAGGACGAGGACGAGGACGACGACGAAGCTGAAGACGAGGACGGCGACGAGGCGGACGAGCAGGACGAAGCCGAGGACGAGGCGATGAGTGCGATCGAGCCCGCGGCCGGCGCGTGACCGCAGCGCGGGGCGGGGATCGACGTGCCACGCGACGCCGCGGAGGATCGAGGTGCGGGTGCCGTGGTCTTGGCGAGTCCGCTCGCCAAGGCCACGATGTTGCGTCCCCGTCCGCAGCCATCGCATTCACGAAGACCACGGCAACCGCGACGGCTGTGGATCATCGATGTTCGCGGTGGGTTTCGCTTCGCTCTACCCACCCTACGGCGGACGGCAGCCTCGTCACGCACTGGCCATGCGGCGGAGCACGGTGTGGAGGATGCCGCCGTTGCGGTAGTAGTCGACCTCAACGGGCGTGTCGATGCGGCAGCGGGCGTCGAAGGTGACCTCCTTGCCGTCGCCCTTCGTCGCCGTGACGCGGATCGCCTGCCCGGGCTCGATGGCCTCAGGCGCGTCGATGTCGAAACGCTCCGTGCCGTCGAGGCCCAGCGAATCGGCGGTCTGGCCGTCGCTGAATTGCAACGGCAGCACGCCCATGCCCACGAGGTTGGAGCGGTGGATGCGCTCGAAGCTGGTGGCGATGACCGCGCGGACGCCGAGCAGGTAGGTGCCCTTGGCGGCCCAGTCGCGCGACGAGCCCATGCCGTAGTCCTCGCCGGCGAGCACGACCAGGGGCGTGGCCTGCTGCTGGTAGTGCATGGCCGCGTCGTAGATGGGCTTGACCTGGCCGTCGAGGAAGTCGGTGGTGAACCCGCCCTCGGTGCCCGGGGCGATCTGGTTGCGTACGCGGACGTTGGCGAACGTGCCGCGCATCATTACCTCGTGGTTACCCCGGCGGGAGCCGTAGCTGTTGAACATCGACGCGGGCACGCCGTTGTCGATGAGGTACCGACCGCCTGGCGAGTCGCGCTTGATCGAGCCGGCGGGGGAGATGTGATCCGTGGTGACCGAGTCGCCGAGCTTGGCGAGGCAGCGCGCGCCGGTGATCCCCGCCACGGGCGTCGGCTGCGGCGCGAGCTTCTCGAAAAAGGGTGGGCGCTTGACGTAGGTCGAGGCGTCGTCCCAGTCGTAGAGCGCGCCGCCGGACGTGGGGATCGCCTGCCACTCGGCCGAGCCCTCGAAGACGTCGGCGTACTGCTTGCGGAACTGCTCGGAGGAGATCGCCTCGCCCAGGAGCTGCTCGATCTCCGCCTGGCTGGGCCAGACGTCCTTGAGGTAGACCGGCTTGCCGTCGCGGTCGGTGCCCAGCGGCTCGGTGGACAGGTCGATGTTGACCGTGCCGGCGATCGCGTAGGCGACGACCAGCGGCGGCGAGGCGAGGTAGTTGGCCTTGATGTCGGGGTTGATCCGCCCTTCAAAGTTGCGGTTGCCCGACAGCACGCTCGCGGCGACGATCTGCCCCTCCTGGATCGCCTGGCTGATCGGCTCGGGCAGCGGCCCGGAGTTGCCGATGCACGTCGTGCAGCCGTAGCCGACCAGGTGAAAGCCCAGGGCCTCGAGCTCCGGCATCAGCTCGGCCTTCTCCAGGTAGTCCGTGACCACCTTCGAGCCCGGCGCCAGCGACGTCTTGACCCACGGCTTGCTCGTCAGCCCGCGCGCGTGCGCCTTGCGGGCGACGAGCCCGGCCCCGAGCATCACCTCGGGGTTGGACGTGTTGGTGCAGCTCGTGATGGCCGCGATAACAACGTGCCCGTGACGCAGCTCAAAGCGCTGGCCGGCGTACTCGACAGGGATGACGCCCGGGGCGTCGAGCGTGGCGGTGGCGGCGGGCATCGGCGCCGAGCCCGGGCCGACGTGATCCGCCTCGGGGTTGGGGCTGTTGCCCACCTGGCCCTCCGGCTCGCCGCCATCCTCGACCCACCCGCCGACGGGGTTGTGCTCCAGCGTCGTCGTGTCGACGTCGAACGTGTTCGCCAGGTCGTCCCACCACTGACGCTTCATGGCGGAGAGCGCGATGCGGTCCTGCGGTCGGCGCGGGCCGGCGAGGCTGGGCTCGATGGTGGACAGGTCCAGCTCCAGGTCGTCGACGTAGATGGCGTGGCGGGTGTCGTCGCGCCACAGGCCCTGGGTCTTGCAGTATTGCTCGACCGTCTTGATGAGTGCGTCGTCCCGGCCGGTGAGCTCCATGTACTTGAGCGTCTGCTCGTCGACGGGGAAGAAGCCCATCGTCGCGCCATACTCGGGCGCCATGTTGGCGATGGTGGCGCGGTTGGCGACGGGCATGTCGGCGAGGCCTGGCCCGTGGAACTCGACGAACTTGCCCACGACGCCATGCTTGCGCAGCAGCTCGGTGACGCGGAGGACGAGGTCGGTGGCGGTCGCGCCCTCGGGCAGCTTGCCCGTGAGCTTGAAGCCGACGACTTCGGGGATGAGCATGTAGATGGGCTGGCCGAGCATGACGGCCTCGGCCTCGATGCCGCCGACGCCCCAGCCGACGACCCCCAGGCCGTTGATCATCGTCGTGTGGCTGTCGGTGCCCACCAGCGAGTCGGGGTAGAGCGCGTCCTCCTTGCCGGCGACGTTCCGGCCGTCCCAGACGACCTTGGCCAGGTATTCAAGGTTGACCTGGTGCACGATGCCCGTGGCGGGGGGGACGACGCGGAAATTGTCGAACGCCTTCTGGCCCCACTTGAGGAACTGGTAGCGCTCCTGGTTGCGCTCGAACTCGTGCTGGGAATTGATCGTCAGCGCCGCGGCGCTGCCGAAGGCGTCGACCTGCACGCTGTGGTCGATGACCAGGTCACAGGGCACGAGGGGGTTGATCTGCGTCGCGGCGTCGGCCTTGCCGGTCATCCGCACCACGCCGTCGCGCATGGCGGCGAGGTCCACGACGGCCGGCACGCCGGTGAAGTCCTGGAGGACGACGCGGCCGGGCATGAAGGGGATCTCCGCCTTGCCCGCGGTCGCCGGGCCGTAGCCCGCCAGGGCTTTGAGGTGCTCCTCGGTGACGACGTAGCCATCGAGGTTGCGCAGGCAGGCTTCGAGCAGGACCTTGATCGCGTAGGGCAGGCTGGCGATGTCGCCCATCGCGCCCAGGGCGTCGAGGCGGTAGATGCCCCGCTGGCCCAGGGGCGTGTCGATGAGGTCTCGGGCGTCGTCGGCGGTAGGCTTGGCCAAGGCAGTCACCTCGCTTGCTGGGTGTGGCGGCGGCTGGGATGTGGGACGCGGCGCCGGGTCCCTCCACGCCAGGCGCCGGGCACGGCATTGTAGCAGGGGGCCCGGTTGAGGAGGCGGCCGAGGGAGTCGAGGGAGTCAGGGGAGTCAGGCTGTATCTGACGCGTCCGCGACGCCGATCCGCACTGACAAGCTCCGCCCCCGCCACACCTCCGCTTGTCAGTGGCACCCAACGCCGTGAACTATTCGGCGGCGGCGCTGATGTAGGGTGGGTAGAGCGAAGCGATGGCTGCGGCACCGGCGCACGCCGGTAAACCCACCACGCTGGCCGTGGATTCCCGCCGCAACCGGTGGGTTTAC
>SLDI01000048.1:0-5277 GCA_007125385.1 Phycisphaeraceae bacterium
AGTACTTCGTGGGCATCAAGGGCCCGCTGACCACGCCCGTCGGCGGCGGCATCCGCTCGCTGAACGTCGCGCTGCGGCAGATCCTGGACCTCTACGTCTGCCTCCGACCCGTGCGCTACTTCACCAACGTCCCCTCGCCGGTGAAAAACCCCGAGGACGTGGACATGGTCGTGTTCCGCGAGAACACCGAGGACATCTACGCGGGCATCGAGTTCGAGCATGGCACGGCCGAGTGCGACAAGTTCAAGCAGGTCTTGCGCGAGGCGTTCCCGGAGCTGTACAAGAAGATCCGCTTCCCCGACACGGCGGGGCTGGGCATCAAGCCGGTGTCGCGCGAGGGCACGCGGCGGCTGGTCAAGGCGGCGATCGATTACGCGATCGAGCAGGGCCGGCCCAGCGTCACGCTGGTGCACAAGGGCAACATCATGAAGTACACCGAGGGGGCGTTCGCCGACTGGGGCTACGAGCTCGCCCGCGAGGAGTATGGCGGGGAGCTGATCGACGGCGGGCCGTGGACGCGCATCAAGGCGAACGGCCGCGAGATCATCGTCAAGGACGTGATCGCCGACGCGTTCCTGCAGCAGATCCTCACGCGGCCGGGGGAGTATGACGTGGTGGCGACGATGAACCTCAACGGCGACTACATCAGCGATGCGCTGGCGGCGCAGGTCGGCGGGATCGGCATCGCGCCGGGGGGCAACATCAACTACCAGAGCGGTCATGCGATCTTCGAGGCGACGCACGGGACGGCGCCCAAGTATGCCGGGCAGGACAAGGTCAACCCCGGGTCGGTGATCCTGTCGGGCGAGATGATGCTGCGCCACCTGGGCTGGAACGAGGCGGCGGAGCTGATCGTCAAGGGCATGGAGGGGGCGATCGGGGCGGGGATCGTGACGTACGACTTCGCCCGGCTGAAGGAGGGGGCGAAGGAGGTCAAGTGCTCGGCGTTCGGCGAGGCGGTGGTGGAGAAGATGGGGTGAGGCGGGGGCGGCTGCGCACGGACGCAACCCATGAGATGTTTCATCTGTGGACATGGTGAGACGGCCGCGGGGAGTACGACGGTCACGCTTGAGCGTGGCGGCACGACGCTGGTGTTCAAGGCCGTGCTCGCGGTGGTGTGCGAGAACTGCGGCGAGGCGTACGTGGACGAGGCGACGACGGCGGAGTTGCTGCGGCAGGCGGAGGCGGCCGCGTCGGTGGAGGTGGAGGTGGAGGTCCGATCCTACGTCGTCGCGTGAGGCCCCCCGGGATGGCGCCGTTAGAATGGAAGACCATGATCACCCGTCCCCGCGAGAGCGTCACCACCGGGCTTGAGGCGCTGCCCCGCTGGCGCATCGACACGCAGCGGTACCTGCGCATGGTCGAGGCGGGCGTGCTCGGCCCGGAGGATCGGGTCGAGTTGATCGAGGGCACGATCGTGCCCATGTCGCCGGCCGGGCCCAAGCACAATCACGTCGTGATGCGGTTCACTGAGTTGTTCGCCCCCGCCATGCCGCGGATCAAGGTCTCGGTGCAGGGCACCCTCGTCCTCGCCGAGGGCCAGGTCTTCGACCCCGACTTCATGCTGCTGCGGGCCAGGGAAGGCGGGTACAAGGACGCGCTGCCCACGGCCGCGGACGTGCTGCTGATCGTCGAGGCGGCCGACACGTCGCTGGCGCGTGATCGGCAGGTGAAGCTGCCCCTCTACGCCGCGGCGGGCATCGCCGAATACTGGATCGCCGACCTGGAGCGCGACGCGCTGATCGTCCATCGCGAGCCGGATGGCCAGGGCTACGGGCAGGTGCGCACGTATCGCGGCGACGAGGCGGTCTCACCGCTGGCGCTGCCGGAGATGAGCGTTCGAGCCGGCGAGGTGTTCGCGTGAGCGGGCCGGCCGGGGCGTCGCCGTCGGCAGCACCGACGGATTCCGCGGGGATCCGATGCATCGAGTGCGGCTACGATCTGTCCGGCACGGCGGTGGGTGCGGTTTGCCCGGAGTGCGGTCGTAGGGTCGCCGACTCGCTCATGCCGGTGCGCTCGGCTGGTCACGGCGCGGCCAAGGCGGCGCTGATCGCGGGCATCGCCACGCTCGTTGCCCTGCCGCCGCTGGGCTTTCTCGCGGTGCATTACGCCAATCGTTTTTATCGCCTGCCGGCTGCGGCGCGCGCGGATCCATCCAGCGCCTTCATGGCCCGCGCCGGCTGGACACTCGGCGTGCTGGGCATCATCGCCACGTGCTTCGTCGGCGGTATAGGGCTTCTGTTGCTGGTGTTTTCGCCCTTGCTGGCATGATCGTTGGGTCGAATCGGAGTACGCAAACGTGCACGAGCAGCGCCCGCCCACGCCGCCGCCGCACGGCCCCGCCGAGTCGTCGATCCATTGCGTTTCGTGTGGCTACAACCTCACGGGCGTGGTGATCGGCGGGGCGTGCCCGGAGTGCGGCACGGCGGTGGAGCGGTCGCTGGCCGTGCACGAGGCGCTGCCGACCGACGGCGGGGCGATCGCGGCGATGGTGCTGGGGATTCTGTCCATCGGGGCGTGCGGCCTGCTGGGGCCGGTGGCGATCGTTGCGGCGTCGTCGGCCAAGCGCCAGCATGAGGCCGGGCGGTCCAACCACGGCTCGATGGTCATGGCTCGGGTCGGTATGATCACGGGCCTGATCGGCTCGATCATCCTCCTGGCGCAGGTGACGTTGTTCTGGTGGCTCTGATCGGCCGACGTTCAAGGATGCGCACGTGGTCGAACAGCCGGATCCATCGCCGCCCCCGCAGGCCGCTCCCCTTGCCGGGCCCACGGCCGACTCGGCGCGGGTGCACTGCATCCGCTGCGGGTATGATCTGACGGGCGTGGCGCTGGGGGCGACGTGTCCGGAGTGCGGCACGCGCGTCGACAGCTCGCTCATCCCGACGACGACCAGCTCCGGCCACGCGATCGCGTCGATGGTGCTGGGCATCGTCGCCCTGGTGATGTGCCCGGGCTCGTGGGGGTTCCTCTCGCTGCCGTGCGGGCCGCTGGCGATCCTCTTCTGGTACCTGGCGCAGCGACAGCTTCGCGAGGGCACCGCCAGCCCGGCGTCGAAGGGCATGGCCACGGCCGGGCTGGTGATGGGTATCATCGGCACCGCGCTGGGCGTGATCGGCGCGGGTGCGTTCGGGTATATGATCTGGTTCTGGTGACGCCATGGCCTTTAAAAGCGACATTGTCTTTGAGCCGCACCGCATCCACGCCGCGGCCGTCTACTGCTCCGACGGGCGCTTCGGCGATCAGTGCGACCAGTTCCTGCACGAGCACCTGGGCCTGCCCAACTACGACCGCATCGCGCTGCCCGGCGGGCCCGGGGCACTGGCCGGTCACGCGGCCGCGGCGGTCGACGCGGCGGCAGTGATGAGCGACCTGCGCTTCCTCGTCGAGGCGCACGAGCTCACCCGCGTCGTGCTCATCGCCCACGGCGGGTGCGCGTTTTACGCGCAAAAGCTCGGGCTCACCGAGCCGGCGCTCGAGCAGCAACAGGTGCAGGACCTGCAAGGTGTCGCCGCCGCGCTGCGCGAGGCGGGCGTGGAGCGCGTCGAGACATACCTGGCCCGCGTCGCCGGTGAGCGCGTGGGCTTCGAGGCTGTGTGACGGCGCGGCCCAGGGCAAGGCGTGCGTCTGTCGACGATCGCACGGCTTGCCGCTTCGCGGTCAAGCCGTGGCACCCCACCTGCATTTCCACACACGCTCCAAGGCGCTGGTCGGAGGCACCCCGTCCACTGCGATCGCATCGAAATCGCGACGCCCCAGCGTTGCGAGTGGGGCTATTGGTGTGGTCGGTTGGCGGCCGGCTTGGGCGGTGGCACCTGGACCTCGATGCGGCCGTCGCGGACGCGCGTCGGATAGACGCGGGCGGGCAGCTCGTCGTCGGGGTAGGCGGTGTTGCGGCCGGTGCGCAGGTCGTACGCGAAGCCGTGGTAGGGGCACGTCAGCACGCTGCCGCGCAGCTCGCCGTCGGAAAGCGGCTGGCCGGCGTGGGGGCAGACGTCGGCGACGGCGAACAGGTCGTCGTCGGTGCGGAAGACGACGATGCGCCGGCCGTTGGCCTGGGCGCAGAGCCGCTGGCCGGGGGCGAGCTCGGCGTCGGCGGCGATGTCGGTCCAGTCGGTCATGGGTGTCGGGATAGCCACGAGGGCACGAAGAGCACGAAGCGGGCACGAAGGAAGGCGATTATAGGGCGCGGACCAGCGCGGGTGCCACGGCTTGTCCCGAAGGGTAAGCCGTCGGTTGGTCGTGCGTCGCACGGCTTGCCGTTTCGCGGTCAAGCCGTGGCACCCAACGCCGCGGGCTTTGTAGCGCCGAGGACGCGGACAGAGTCCCCCTCGCGCAAGGGAGGGGGACCGGAAGTGGCCGCACGGTTGGTTAAGATGCGTGATCTCGCGATCGTTTCGGGACCGCATGGCCAATCATGGCGCACGACGCTGACATGCCGATGGTCACGGACCTGGCCCGCCGGGCGCTGGCGGTCGCCGGCGGGGCGGGCGGTGTGGGGGTCGCGGCAGCGCGGGCGTTGGTCGAGGCTGATTTCGAATTTCGAGTTTCGGAGTTCGGATTTGATCGCGCCCGGCCGGCGTATGCGTGGGTGGAGCGCTACCTGGTGCTTGCGTGTGGGGGGGACGTTGACAGCGACGTGCCGGGGCAGGGGTTGAGCGCGGAACTCTGGTCGGCGCTGCTGCGGCTGCGGCAGGGCGTGGAGGTCGGCGACGAGGTGGATCAAGTGTTGGCGCGCCATGGCTCAGCCGGCGAGCCGGCGCTGCACGTGCAGGACGTGGACGAGACGCTCGAGAGCTGGACGTACGTCGAGCTGACCGCGCTGCACGCGATGCACAACCTGGCGCTGCACGCGCGGCGGCAGGCGTGGCACGAGCGCGTCGCCCAGGCGGCGGCGTGGCATCAGCAGGTCACCCAGCCGGACTACACAACGCACGAGCCGTGGGCGCTGGCGGCGTTTCTCGCCCGGCCCGAGACCCGGCCGATGGGCCAGCAGCAGTTGCACGACGCGGCGACCTTCCTGGGCGCCGCGCAGCCGGAGGCGGCGGCGGTCGTCGCCATGCTGCTGGCCGACGCGGTGCAGGCGATGGGGATGGGTTGGCCGGGGTGACGGTGGCGGGTCTGATGTAGGGTGGGTAGAGCGAAGCGAAACCCACCAGATTTGGCGAGGATCTACGACGTTCGCGGTGGGTTTCGCTGCGCTCTACCCACCCTACATCGAGACTCACCCACGACGGATCGCACACAGCAGCCTTCGGCATGCTGTGTGGCACCCGG
>SLDI01000549.1:0-5271 GCA_007125385.1 Phycisphaeraceae bacterium
CCAGAAACCCCCCGATCGCCGCCCAGTATTCCCGCTGCGGCGGCGGATCGTTGTGCCCGATGTCCAGCCACACCACCTCCCCCTGCCGCGCCGCCTCGCTCATCCGCCTCGCGTGCCGTGGCGGCACGATCGTGTCATGCTCGCCATGGACGATCAGCACCGGCCCGTCGAACCGCTGCACCGCCTGCCGCGCCCGCAACGGGTCGCGCACCAGGAATCCCGGCACCAGGTACCGCCGGGCCATGTCCGCCACCGACGTGAATGTCGCCTCCAGCACCAGCGCCGCCGGCTCACGCCGCTGGCTGAGCACCGCCAGCACCGCCCCGCCCAGGCTCCGGCCGTGGAACACCACCCGCTCCGCGTCCACCTCCTCGCGCTGCACCAGGCGATCGTAGAACGCCTCGAAGTCCGCCAGGATCGCCCGCTCGCTCGGCCGACCCGCGCTGCGGCCGTAGCCGCGATACTCCGGCAGCAGCACCGACACCCCCATCTGCCGATACCGCGACAACTGCCCCGGCCAGAGGTCGATCGTCTCCCCGTTGCCGTGGGCGAACACCACCGCCGGGCCCGGCTCTTCCGCCGACACCCCCTGCCCGGGCAGGAAAAACGCCTCCACCACCCCCGCGTCCGTCTCCAGCTCCCACACCTCGGCCCCGGCGATGCTCGCCACCACCGCCTCGCCCCGCTCCGCCACCGGCGGCGTCATGTACCGCGGAAACAGCACCGCCCGCTGGCAACCCCACGCGAACGCCAGCCACAGCACCGCGATCACCACCAGCGTCAGCGTCATCCGGGCAACCTTCCACCAACCTGACCGCCGCTCCGCGACCGCAACGAACCCCCCCTCCCTCTGGGAGGGGCAGGGGGCGGGTGCTCCCGGACGCCCCGCACGCCCCCCGCCGCTCGCGGCGTCGCCAGACGCCCCGCCCGCCCGAGCAGCACCTTGGCGCGACTCACCCATCCCCCTAATATGACCTCTCGCCCGGGCAATGAAAACCCCCGCCCGAGCCTCGGCCACGTACCCGGAGACGCACCCATGCCCACGACCACCGCCCAGGACACCCGCCTGCTGCACGGCAAGACGTACAGCAACATCATCGAGACCACCTACAACACCCCGCTGGTCAAGCTCACGCGCGTCGCCCCCGAGCAGGCCACCGTCCTGGTCAAGTGCGAGTTCTTCAACCCCATGGCCAGCGTCAAGGACCGCATCGGCCGGGCCATGATCGAAGCCGCCGAAGAGGCCGGCACCATCGACAAGAACACCCACATCATCGAGCCGACCTCCGGCAACACCGGCATCGCGCTCGCCTTCGTCTGCGCCGCCAAGGGCTACAAGCTCACCCTCACCATGCCCGAGTCCATGTCCCTGGAGCGCCGCGCCCTGCTCCGCGCCCTCGGCGCCGAGCTCGTGCTCACCCCCGCCGCCAACGGCATGAAGGGCGCCATCGCCAAGGCCGCCGAGCTGGTCACCACCAGCGACAACGCCTGGATGCCCCAGCAGTTCGAGAACCCCGCCAACCCCGAGGTCCACTACCGCACCACCGGCGCCGAGATCTTCAACGACACCGACGGCAACGTCGACCTGATCGTCACCGGCGTGGGCACCGGCGGCACGGTCACCGGCGTGACGCGCTACTTCCGCGACAAGGGCAAGACCGACTTCGCCGCCATCACCGTCGAGCCCACCGACTCGCCCGTCATCAAGCAGACGCTCGAGGGCAAGGAGCTCAAGCCCGGACCCCACAAGATCCAGGGCATCGGCGCCGGCTTCGTCCCCAAGGTGCTGAACATGGACTACGTCGTCGGCTCGGAAACCGTCTCCAACGACGAAGCCTTCGAGTGGGCCCGACGCGTCGCCCGCGAGGAGGGCATCTTCGGCGGCATCAGCACCGGCGCCAACATCTGCGCCGCCTGCCGCGTGGCCGGCCGCCCCGAAAACAAGGGCAAGACCATCGTCACCGTCGCCCCGAGCTTCGGCGAACGCTATCTTTCCACCCCCCTGTTCGAAGGCCTGGCGAGCTGAATCGCCCGGGAGCGACGCGAAAATTCACGGCGTTGGGTGCCACGGCTTGTCCCGAAGGGCAAGCCGTGCGAGGCCCCGCGGGTGCGCCACCCCCATCACACTCTCACCACCTCCGCCAGTGGCACCCCGCCGACAATCATCAGTCCGCATTCACGTTGAACACCGTCATCGCCTTCTCGATCCCCTCGCCCAGCCACGCCTCCACCGCCTCGCACGCCCGCTGAAGCGCCGGCTCCACCAGTTCCGCCTGCTCCGGCGTGAACCGGCCGAGCACGTAGTCCCGCTGCGGCACCCGCCCCGGCGGATCGATGCCGATACGAAGACGCGGATACCCACTGGTCCCCAGCGCCCGCTCGATGTCCATCAACCCGTTGTGCCCGCCCGCGCTGCCCGAGCCCCGCAGCCGGATCCGCCCGCAGGGCAGCGCCACGTCATCCACGATCACCAGCACATCCGACACGTCCAGCTTGTAGAACCGCACCGCCTCGCCCACCGCCAGACCCGAGCGGTTCATGTACGTCATCGGCTGCATCAGCACGCAACGCTCGCCCGCCACGTGCCCCTCCAGCACCGCCGCGTGAAACTTGCCCTTGACCGGCCCGCTGATCCCGTGCCGCCGCGCCAGCCGCTCCACGACCATGAACCCGACGTTGTGCCGGGTGGCCGCATACTCCTGCCCCGGGTTGCCCAGGCCGACGATCAGCTTCATGGTCCAACAACCGTTAGCCGTCGCCCCCCGAGCGACGCCTCCTCCTACCCCCCTCCCCCCGGGAGGGGCCGGGGGAGGGTGCCCCCGACCGCCCTCAACGCCCGCCAACACGCCACGCCCACGGCCCGCCGGTGCCACTGACAAGGCCGTCCGCGGCCTTGTCAGTGGCGCATGGCGCTGTCCGTCCGCCACACCCAACCGCACTGACAAGCTCCGCGGACGCCGCTTGTCAGTGGCACCCCAACCACGCCCCAGGCCGGGTGCCACACAGCATCCCGAAGGGCGCGGTGTGCGAACCTCGACCTACCCCCCTCCGTGCCTTCGCCGCCCTCACTTCTCCTCTTCCGACTCACCTTCCTCCTCACCACCCTTGCCGATCACCTCCGGCTCACCCTCGGCCGCCTCGACCTCAGGCTCCTCCTCAGGCTCCTCGGCCATGACGTGAATCGACGCCAGCACCGTCTCCGGATCGCTCACCGCCGTCACCCCCTCAGGCAGACGCAGATCCGCCACCGTCACCGTCTCGTTCACACCCAGCTCGCTGATGTCATGGTGCAGCACGTCCGGGATCGCGTTCGGCCGGCAGCTCACCGTGATCGACGTCGTCTCCCGGCTGAGCAGCGCGCCTTCCTCGTTCAACGCCGCCGGCTCACCGGTCAGCTCCACCTCGATCTCCACCTCCACGTCCGCGCTCATGTCCACACGCGTCAGGTCCGCGTGCACCACCTGTGTGCCCAGATGATCCCACTGCACCTCGCGGATCAGCACCGGCTCCGCCTTGCCCTGCACCGCCACCTCCAGCAGGTGCGCGTTGCGCTCCAGCAGATCCACGAACTGCTTCGCGTCCATCGTGATCGCCACCGGGTCACGACCACGCCCATACACATTGGCCGGCAGCCTCCCCTGCGCTCGCAGCCGCTGCGCGTAACGCGTCCCCGTCCGCTCACGCAACTCAGCCTCCACCTTCGGCACCTGATTCGTCGCCATGACAATCTCTCCTGTCTATCTCGTGTTAACGCTCAACCAAACTGATTTCTGCATTCTGCATTCTGCATTCTGAATTCTGCATCGCACCCTCACCCCTTCCCCCCGCCATCAAGCCGGAACAGGCTCGACACCGACTGGTTGTGATGGATCCGGTGCATCGCCTCGCCCAGCACCGGCGCCACGCTCAGCTCCACCAGCTTCTCCTGGATCGGCGCGCACCGCTGCCCGCACGGGATCGTGTTCGTCGTGACGATTCGGCTGATCGGCGCCTCGCGCAGCCGCTCCATCGCCAGCCCCACCAGCACCGGGTGCGTGCACGCCGCGATCACGTCCTTGGCCCCGCGTTCCTGGATGAGCGCCGCCGCCCCGCACATCGTCCCGGCCGTGGTGATCATGTCGTCAATCATCAAAGCCGTGCGGCCCTTCACGTCGCCCACGATGTTCGCCGAGACGATGTCCGTCCCGCTCTTGCGCCGCTTGTCGATGAACGCCAGGTCCGCCCCCAGCCAGTTCGCGTACGAGCTCGCGCGCTTCACGTTGCCCACGTCCGGGCTGACCACCACTAGGTCACCCAGCTCGTCGCGGATGCCGTCGAAATACCCGCTGATCACCGGCGCCGCGTGCAGATGATCCACCGGCACGTCGAAGAAACCCTGCACCTGCGCCGTGTGCAGGTCCATCGCCAGCACACGGTCCGCCCCCGCCGCCGTGATGATGTTCGCCACCAGCTTCGCCGTGATCGGCGTGCGCCCCTCGTGCTTCTGGTCCTGCCGCGCGTACCCGAAGTACGGAATCACCGCCGTGATCCGATCCGCGCTGGCACGCTTGAGGCAGTCGATGTAGATCAGCAGCTCCATGATGTGCGCGTTGACCGGGTGGTACGTCGACTGGATCACGAAGCAGTCCCGCCCGCGCACGTCCTCCTCGATCTTCACGATGATCTCGCCATCGGGAAACATGTCCGTATGCCCCTGGCCCATCGGCAGGTCCAGGTACCGGCAGATCTCCTCGCAAAGCGCCCGGCTGGCCCGGCCACAGAAAATCTTGACCTCGTCCCGATCGGCTTGACTCATCGTCCCTGCCTCTCAAAGAAGACCGAGCCACGAATGAACACGAAAGAACACCAACAGCCCGGCGCCACCCCCTCCTAACGCCCGTCCTGAGCGAGTCCGCGAGCGAAGGGCGGGATTGCCCCCCTGCTCCCCCCTGCTCATCCGTGTTCATCCGTGGCTCCAAATCACAAGCTGGCCCGCCTGGATTCGAACCAGGACTACCAGGACCAAAACCTGGGGTGCTACCGTTACACCACGGGCCAATCGCCGCCGCTGACCAACCATCGCTCGCCTGGCGATCCCTGCCCAGCCGCGGACGCGGCCAATCGAAAGGGGAAAGCCCGGCTCCCGCACACGCTCGGCACGCCCGCGGCCGGTCCGCGAACGCACCCCTGACCGCGCCTGGGCATCCCCTGCCACGTCACGGTCGGCCTGTGCGGAAGCTGTAAAGTTTAAGCCGCCCACCGCACCTGTCAAATGCTCCAGCTCGCCACGGC